>NZ_JACGXB010000007.1:0-284465 GCF_014138065.1 Ochrobactrum sp. P6BSIII
TAGCGGCGACGTGACATCAAAGACCTCCAAATCCGAGGCCTTTCAATAACTAATCCATTCAAATAGCTAGCCTATTTATGAGTGCACGGCCTAGAATTCAAGATCACCCGCTTGGGCCAAATCAAAATTTGTCAGAGGCAAATTGTTGTCTGAGCCACTTTGCGGCGGGGCCATGCGGACGATGCTTGTTCCAGACGAGTTCAAGCGCTACGGGATGGGCTCCACCATCAAACTGTAGCTTTGGAATGACAAGCTCACCAGCCAAAGGTGAATCCCGCAGGATATGCTCGGGGATGTAAGCCCAGCCGATGCCCTGTTTCAGAATTTGCAGAATGACCCAGTGGCTTTCCACCCACCAGACTTCTGCGGCCACCCTCAGCCGGTGTTTTTCATCTTCGTCGCTACGTTTGCGAACCATGATCTGTCGATGGGTTTTCAAATCTTCCCAACTGACGGGCATGCTGGCGAGCGGGTGGTTGCGTCCGCATACGAGAACAAGCGGTACCCAGCCTATAGTCTGGAATCCAAGCTCAGATGGCATCTGATCGAGACGCCACATGACACCAAGATCAACCTTGCCGTCTTTCAAAAGACCGGCGATCACGGATGAATGCGGAAACTGCAATTCGAGTTCAACATGGGGATAGTGCTGTGCAAACGCGGCGAAAAGTGCGGCAACTGCCGGTTCTGGATACAGCTCATCCAGAGCAACCACCAATCTTGATTCAACATGCGCGTCGAAGTTTCGCGCGACTGAAATCAGATGCTCACGTCTGTCCAGCATGAGGCGCGCTTCAGGCAACAGCCTTTTGCCTGCTTCGGTGAGCGCCGGGCTGCGCGTTGCTCGGCTGAAGAGTTTGACGTTGAGGTCGTCTTCCAGAGACGAAATCAAAACGCTAACGGCTGATTGTGCTTTGCGCAAATGACGTGCTGCTGCCGAAAAGGAGCCGTGCTCGGCGGCTGCGACGAATGCTTCCAGTTGGTCCAGCTCGACATTCATCTATCGCAAATCCAGATAGTATCTAACTTTTCAAATCCACAATAGTAGATAGAAAGGGCGCACCAATATCAAGGAATAAATCAAAGTGCGTAGTTTTATGGATCGTGTTCGCCATGCGGCGATGTTTGAAATTATTGGACTGGCAATTTTCATCCCGGCCTCGGCCATTCTCTTTAACAAGCCGGTGGAAGCCATGGGCGTTGTCGGGATCATATCTGCGACAACCGCGACCATCTGGAATTTTCTCTTCAATCTTGGATTTGATCGGGCCATGTTGCGACTGAGAGGAACGGCGCGTAAAACCATGCCTCTGCGCGTTGTGCATGCCATGCTGTTTGAAGCAGGACTTGTTGTGCTGTTGATACCATTCATTGCCTGGTATCTGGGTATTTCGATTATCGCTGCCCTGATGATGGACGTCGTGATTGTGCTCTTCTACCTGGCCTATACGTTTCTTTTCAACATCGCATATGACTGGTTGTTTCCAATTTCCGCCCATAGGTCGTTGAAAAGCGCTGTCTAAAAAATGTTCGGTGAGGCGGAAAACCGCCTCACCGAAAGCTTTATAATATGCAAGCGTTTCAGCGCTGCTAAACCGGCAATCTGTGGCGCACCAAAGTCGTCCAATAGGAACATCCCCAGGCAATGACATCATCGTTGAAGTCATATTTCGGGTGATGCAGATTGGCGCTCGGACCGTTGCCGATATTGATCATTGCGCCCGGAACTTCATTCAGCATGAACGCGAAATCCTCACCGCCCAGCGTTGCAGGCATGTCGCGCGTGACACGCTCGGAACCTGAGACCGCCTCGGCAGCGATGGCCGCGAGTTCGGTTTCCTGCTCGTGATTGACGGTCACGGGATAGTTGCGCTGATAATCGAGTGTCGCCTTGGCTTCAAATGCGTCGGCGATGCCCTGTACTGCACGGGCAAGCTTTTTCTCGATATGGTCACGCACTTCCTCGCGAAGCGTGCGGACCGTGCCGGTCATCCGGATTTTCTGCGGAATAACGTTGAATGCGTCACCGCCCTGAATAGTCGTGATCGAAATCACCGCAGAGTCCAGCGGGTCGAGCGTGCGGGCAGTCAGTGTCTGGATAGCCTGAATGAGTGCCGCCGTTACCGGAATGGGATCGATGGTTTGGTGCGGTGAGGCTGCATGCCCACCAACGCCCTCGATGGTGATGTCGAGCACATCGACCGAGCCCATGATCGGGCCAGAGTTGATGGTGAAATGTCCGACCTCGAGATTTGGACGGTTGTGCATACCGTAGACTTCATTGACCGGCCAGCGCTTGAACAGGCCGTCCTCAATCATTGCCTTGGCACCGGCCCCTCCTTCTTCTGCAGGCTGGAAAATAACGACGACGGTACCATCGAAAGCCCGGCTTTGCGCCAGTTCGCGGGCGGCGCCCAAAAGCATCGTCGTATGGCCGTCATGACCGCAAGCATGCATCTTGCCGGGCACTTTCGACGACCATTCTGCGCCGGTTTCTTCCAGAATAGGCAGCGCATCCATGTCGGCGCGCAAGGCAACAGTGCGACCGGAATTATTGGTCTGTCCGCGAATAACACCGACGACACCGGTGCGCCCGATGCCTGTTGCGACTTCATCCACGCCTGCTGCGCGCAACGCTTCGGCAACCTTGTCCGCTGTCCGGTTCACATCGTAAAGCAGCTCAGGATTTTCGTGAAGGTCGCGGCGGAACGCAACGAGTTCATCAAGCTGGTTCGACGTCCAGTTTTCAACCGGCATATCAGGCTTCCTTCGTCGTTTCTTCGGTGGCGTCGAGGGTATAGCGGAAATCGCAGTGGCTTGCGCCCTTCATGATGGTCTGCGTGCGTTCCAGCTTCATTGCAGGATTATAGCCGATGCAGAAATCACCATCGCGATTGCAGGATAAAAGATGGCCAATATGACCAAGGCCCATCTCGCGATACATTTCTGAATAGCGGCAACGCGTAACGTTGAAATCGAAATGGCTTGCGTCTCGCGAAATCACGTCGATTTCGAGTGCGTTTTCCTTTGTCCAGAGCGGCTGGATATCGGCAAAATCCTGAAGCGTCGGCGTGCGGCCGAGATCCTCGGCAAAGCTCTTGCCCTGTTCAATAGCGGAGCGGCTGACGGCTTCGCCCACGACAGTCTGCGCTTCTTCTTCACCGGAGCGTTCGCGCACGACATCGTAGATGTTCTTGATGACCATCGCCTCAATGCGGCGGCGTTCGAGAATTGGCAATTGATTCATGGATCTGACCTTTCACATGAACGTTGAATGAGCTGGCTTAGAGATTGGGCTCGGAGAGGTCCTTGCGTCGAAGCCAGGCGAGATAGAATGGGGCGATCTTTCGCGCCACTTTGTGAAACGGCAGTGGCACAGGTTCAGAGACGGGCAAGGCGAGTTCTTGCACCGGCTCTCCATCAAGCGCGCGTGCAAATTCGCGGCCAAGGGAAGTGCCAAGCGCTACGCCGCGCCCGTTACAGCCAATCCATGCCCAGCCATTGGCGCCAAGTTGATGAACGCGTGGAAAGCGGTCCCACGTCATGCCGATATAGCCGCTCCAGACATGGGTGATTTCTGGTTCGCCCAATGCCGGGAAAGATTCAGCCATGTTACGTGCGGTCTTGCGCTTGACGCGTTCCGCGACGTTGAAATCGCCCATCACGATGCCACCGGTGATCAGCCTGTTGCGGGCATCATAGCGGAAGAAGCGCAGGTCGCCGCGCGTATCGGAGACGGCTTGTCGTCCGGGCAAAATTGTCGCGCGCAGATTGTCGCTCACAGGTGCGGTCGCCATCTGCCACGAGAGTACCGGCACGATTGTACGGGCCAGACGCGGGGCGAGCTTTTCGCGCAGCTCGCCAGTATAGGCATTGGTGGCGAGTAGAAAGCCTTTGGCGCGGACGGTTGCGTTGTCGGTTCGTACTTCCCAGTGATCACCGATCTGTCGATAGGAGGTGACAGGGCTTTGCTCGTGTATGATTGCGCCATGGCGTTCCGCAGCGGCAGCAAGGCCGCGCGCGAAGGCCAGCGGATTAATATGGCCACCAGTCGGGTTGAACATGCCGCCATACCAGAAATCTGTGCCGAGCAATTGCGATGTTGCCGCTCGGTCAAGAAATTCTGCTGGAAAGCCGAACCGCTTCCACGCTTCCACGCGCGATTGCGAAAGCTTCACGCGACCGGGCGAGTGAGCAGGCTGGAACCAGCCCTTCTGTTCGGCTTCGGCTTCGATATTTTCATCGCGCACGATTGAAAAGAGAATATCCGCGCTGTTGCCAATGAGCCTTGCAAAGCGTTCACCTGAAGCGCCATAGCGCTTGGCAATAGCATCCGGTTCGGCAGACGTCATCGTCGGGATGACCTGACCATTGTTGCGTCCAGACGCGCCCCAGCCGACAGCATTGCCTTCCAGCAGGATGACGCGCTTGCCGCGTTTTGCCAGATGAAGCGCTGCCGACAGACCTGTAAAACCACCACCGATGATAACGACATCGGCTTCAGTGTCACTGTTAAGCGGCTTGGCCGGTGTGCGAGGTGGCGCAGTGGCGGCCCAAATGGAGGGTGGGAATTCTACTTTTTGCATGGCTTCACGCGTTTTCAAGACGAGGAGGCGTCCAGTTCTTGCCGGGGATGGAGGCAAGCAGGCGCTGTGTGTATTCGTGGCGAGGATTGGCGAAAACTTCCGCCGTTGGGCCGGTTTCGGCGATTTCACCCTTGGACATGACAATGATGCGGTCGCAAAGCTGGGCTGCGACGCGAAGATCATGGGTGACGAAGAGCAGTGACAGGTTCAGCCGTTCACGCAGATCGGCCAGAAGTCGCAGTACCTGCGCCTGCACCGAGACGTCTAGTGCCGAGACCGGTTCGTCCGCCACAATGATCCGTGGTTCAAGCGCCAAGGCACGAGCAATGCCGATGCGCTGGCGCTGTCCGCCGGAAAACTCGTGCGGAAATCGATCGGCGGCGGCGGGCGAAAGCTCGACCAGTTCCAGCAATTCGCGTGCTTTTGCGTGGGCCTGTGCTTTTGGCACGCCATGGACGATAGGACCTTGTGCAATCAGGTCAACCACACGGCGGCGCGGGTTGAGAGAAGCCATCGGGTCCTGAAAGACCATCTGGATATCCTTGCGCATGGCGCGCACTTCACGCGGGCTTGCGCCCAGAAAATCCCTGCCGTTGATGTCGACCATGCCGCTATCTGCTTCCAGCAGACGCGTGACGATGCGCGAAACGGTCGTCTTGCCCGACCCGCTTTCACCTACGACGCCAAGGGTTTCCCCCTGACGCAATTCAAACGACAGATCGTTCACAGCGGGCACTGCGCTGCGTTTGCCGGAGAGCAATCCACCCCGCGCCTTGAATGTTTTGCGTAAGGCGCTCGCCTTGAGAATAATCGGCTGCGCTTCAACGGATGGCTTTGGCTCGGGCGGTGTGAGTGCTGGAACCGAAGCAATCAGCGCTTTTGTGTAGGCGTGCTGGGGATGGTTCAGCACTTCATTTGCCGGGCCTTGTTCAACCAGCTCACCAAGCCGCAACACGGCGACGCGATCGGCAATTTCTGCAACTACACCAAAGTCGTGTGTGATGAAAAGAATGCCCGTGTCGTGTTCGCGTTGCAGATCACGGATCAGTTTCAGGATTTGGGCCTGTGTTGTAACGTCGAGCGCCGTGGTCGGCTCATCGGCAATGATGAGACGTGGCTTAAGGATCAGCGCCATGGCGATCATGACGCGCTGGCGCTGTCCGCCCGAAATCTGGTGCGGATAGGCGTTATAGGCAGATTCCGGGTCGGGGATTTTCACTTCTGCCAGCATATCAAGCACGGCAGCGCGACGTTCCTTGCGGCTCAGCTTGGTGTGCAGGCGCAACACTTCATCGATCTGCCAGCCAACCGTTTTCTGCGGGTTGAGCGCAGTCATCGGCTCCTGAAAGATCATGCCGATGCGATTGCCGCGCAGCTTTTTCATGTCGGCTTCGCTGAGCGAATAAAGATCTGTACCTTCAAGCTTGATCGTGCCGTGGGTTACGCGAACATGCGGTTCCGGCAGAAGGCGCATGATCGCGCCTGCCGAAAGCGATTTACCGGAGCCGCTTTCGCCAACGAGGCAGACGATTTCGCCGGGATTGATGGTCAGCGTCAGGTCCTGCAAGGCATAGGGACGGTCGGCGCCCTTCGGCAGCGCGATTTGCAGGTTGCTGATTTCTAGAACAGGTGCGGCGGTCATTATTTCTTCTGCCTCGGATTAAGCGCGTCGTTCAGGCCTTCGCCGAGCAGACTGAAGGAAAGAACGGTGAGCAGAATGGCAATGCCGGGAATGACCGAGCAGAACCAGTCGGTGCGCAATACGGCGCGGCCCTGACCGATCATGTTACCCCAGCTCGCATAGTTGGGATCACCGAGACCGAGGAAGGCAAGTGCGCTTTCCATCAGGATGGATGTGGCCATAACCACGGACGCGAACACGATCACTGGCGGCAAAGCGTTTGGCAGGATTTCGCGGAAGATGATCGACATGTTGCCGACACCGAGATTACGCGCAGCGTCAATGAATTCGCGCTTGCGCAACGCCAGAAACTCGGCACGTACCATACGGGCAGGCGCAGTCCATGACACGATGCCGATGCAGATAATGATGTTCTCGATGGATGAGCCGAAAATGGCCACCAGCGTTAAAAGCAGCACGAAGCTGGGCACTGTCTGGAAAGCTTCGGTGATGCGCATCAGAACGTCATCCACCCAGCCGCCATAATAACCGGCAAGCGCGCCGATCACGATGCCGATGATGATCGAGATCAGGGTCGCTACGACGCCAATCAGCAACGAGATGCGTGCACCATGGAAAATGCCAGCCATGATATCGCGACCGAGCTGGTCGGTGCCGAGCGGTGTTGCACCATTGATGAAAGGCCAGACAAGTGGATCGCCAGCGCGGCGCAACGGATCGCCGGGGACAATGAAATCGGCCAGAAGCGCGATCAAAACCACGGCGATGAAAAGGACTAGGCCGAGCACAGCGGCGCGGTTGCGGCTGAAACGCTGCCACAGAACTTTCGTGCGGGACACAGGCGGGCGAGTGAGGGAGAGGTCCTGGGATGTCATGACAGTTCGATCCTGGAATCAAGCCGCGCATAGATGAGATCGGTGATGAAGTTCACGATCACCACCAGCACCGAGCACAGGAAAATAATGCCCATCAGCGTGTTGAGGTCGCGCTTGATCACCGAGGTATAGGCAAGCTGGCCAAGGCCGGGCAGCGAGAAGATTGTCTCGATCACAACCGAGCCGCCAAGCACGGTGGAAAACTGGAGGCCCAGCAACGTCACGACGGGGAGGAAAGCGTTGCGCATAATGTGATGGAACATCAGTCTCGCGCCGCTGGCTCCCTTGGCGCGGGCTGTACGGACATAATCGAGATCGGCTACTTCGAGCACGCTTGTGCGCATCAGGCGCATGTAAAATGCAAGGTAGATAAGTGAAAGCGCCGTCGTCGGCATGACGAGGTGAACCGCAATATCCCAGACGTTCTTCCAGCCGGTATAAAAGCCGCCCAGCGTTTTGTACCCGCCGACGGGCAGCCAGCCCAGCTTGACGGAAAAGATAAACATCAGGATGAGGCTGAGGAAGAAACTCGGCATGGCGTAGAACACGAGGCCAAGCGTTGAAATGACATTGTCGGTCAGCGAATAGGCCTTGCGCGCCGCAAAAGCGCCAAGCGCGATGCCGAAAATAAAGGCGACCGACAGGGAAGAGAGCATAAGCAGCAGCGTTGGCACAAGACGAGCCTTGAGCACATCCAGTACGGGCAGTTCATAGACATAGGACCAGCCGAAATCGAACCGAGCCAGCTTGGTCATGTAAATCCACAGCTGCACCCAGACCGGTTGGTCGAGACCATATTCGGTGCGCAGATTGGCAACGAATTGCGGGTCTGCGCCGCCCATGTCGCCGACAAGTGCGTCAACCGTGTCGCCGGGCGCAAGCTTGATAAGCAGAAACGCCCCGATCATGATGAGGAGGATGACGGGGATTGCCTGCAAGATGCGGCGCAGCGCAAAGGTCAGGATTGGGGGCAGGGACATTGCGGATTATCCTGCAAGATATTCATAGTCAGCATTCATAAAAGTGGGAGAACCGCTGCCGGAAGTTCGGCAGCGGTCTTATATCGCTTATTGATCGATCCAGAGATCGTACCAGCTCGACGAATCCCACCGCGGTGTATTGTGGTGGTTCTTGAGAACCTTGTTGGTCACGCCGACGAATGGATGTTCGATGGCGAAGATGACCGGCAGGTCCTTCATTTCAAGCTGCTGGATCTGGTGATAGAGATCAGCGCGCTTGGCAGGGTCGAGCTCGCTTGCAGCCTTGTCGATCAGGCTGTCCATTTCGTCAGAATTATAGTCGAACTGGTTGGACCATGCCGTGCCGACCGGAGCGCCGGAACGCAGCCAGACGGTGGTCGAGACAGCCGGGTCAGAACGGAACTGGTGCCAGCCGCTCGCCGTGTCGAAGTCGTGATCGCGATAGACACCGTTCAGGAAGCCCGGCGCATCGTTGGTCAGGATTTCGACGTCGATGCCGACTTCTTTCATGGCCTGCGCATAATATTCAGCCCAAAGCTGCGTATACTCGCCCCATGGTGCCGGACGATGGCGCAGCTTGAAGCGGATACCATCCGGGCCTGCCGGGTAGCCGGCCTCATCGAGCAGCTTCTTGGCCTTTTCCACGTCATACGGATAGGTCTGGACCTGATCGGTATAATTTGCGCCACCGGTGCTCGGGATCGGGCCACGACCCGGCTTGGCGTAGCCGCGCATGATCGTCTTGATCGCAAAATCAATGTCGAGCGCGTGATAGATCGCCTGACGAACCTTCAGATTGGCAAGGATCGGATTGCGCAGGTTGAACTCGATGGTCGAGTGGGCGACGTTGTTTTCGAAGCCTTTGGTGCCGGTGTCGAAGCGGCCATCCTTCTGGAGGCGCTCGGTATCCGACATGGAAATGCCGTTGAAGGCGGTTTCCATCATTTCACCAGCTTCAAGTGCTGCGGCAGCCGCGGCCTTGTCTGGCATGAAACGCCAGATGATACGGTCGAGATAAGGATATTCCTTGCCGCGCCAATAATCGTCATTGCGCTCGGCAATGATGTGCTGACCGCGCTCATATTCGACGAACTTGAATGGACCCGTGCCGACCGGCGCGGAATTGTACTTGTTCTTCAGAATATCGGTGCCTTCATAAAGATGCTTCGGCACCGGATGGCCGAGATCTGGCATGGCTGCGACCAGCAATTCCAGAGGCATCGGCTTGGAATAGCGGAACACGGCTGTGTGCGGGTCTGTGCAGTCGACAGCTTCGAGATTGGCCTGAAGCGTGGTCGAATAGTTGAGCAGCTTCTTCCAGAGGTTCATCGCGCTGAACGAAACGTCATCGCAGGTGAAAGGCTGGCCATCATGCCAGCGTACATTCTCGCGCAGCTTGAAGGTGATGGCCTTGCCGTCTTCCGATGAAGACCAGCTCGTTGCCAGAACCGGTACATAGCCCTCATAGGTACGGTCGATCAGAGGCTCCAAAATGCGGCCAGTGATCTGGTAAACGCCGGTGGAGGCGCGCAGCGCAGGGTTGAGTACGCCCTGCTCGGTATTCATATGGACAATAACCGTACCGCCGCGCTTCACTTCTTCGGCGTGAGATGACGCCGTCGCGAGCGAAAAGGCTGCGAGAAACAGGCCAAGGCCAGCTTTTCTGATATGCATTCTATGTTCCCCTGAAGGACGTTGAGGAGGGCTTTCCGGCCTCTTTTCCCGCACGTCCCGATATTGTTCAACCCCCTGAAAACGCTCTTTAAAGCAGCTCTCAAGGGTCTTTTTCTTATGCAAGCACGGTTATGCTAGAATCCGCTATGATTTTGTCAAGATAAACTAATTTGAATGATAAAATTAGTATAATTTCTCGATAACCATGCGTTAATAAATGTCGATTTTCTATATTGGAGTTTGTTGATGAGCCAGATTTCTCACGAACAGAACGAAAATGCGGGCAAAACCAAGCCAGGTGCGGTGTGGATCACGGGTGCCGGGTCGGGCATCGGGGCCGCTATGGCGCGACGGTTTGCAAGCCAGGGCTGGCCTGTCGCTCTGACCGGCCGGAAAGCGGATGCGCTGGCGTCTATCGCTGATGAGATCACGTCCGCTGGCGGTGAGGTTCGGACGTTTCCTGCTGACGTGCTTGACCGCAAAGCGATGGCAGATACTGCGGAAGCCATCGTCGGCTGGGCCGGACGTCTCGATATACTCTGCAACAATGCTGGTCTTAATATCCCGCGCCGCAGCTGGTCTGATATCGATTTCGATTCATGGGATGATGTCATCGATATCAATATCAAGGGGGCTATCAATGTGATCGCGGCCGCACTGACCCCGATGCGCAAGCAGGGCGCTGGCCTGATGATCCATACATCTTCGTGGGCGGGACGTTTTTCATCACCGGCTGGTGGCGTGCCCTATGGCGCATCCAAGCATGCGCTCAACGATTTGAGCGCGAGCCTGAACGCGCAGGAGGGGCAAAACGGTATTCGTTCTACTGTTCTTTGCCCCGGCGAAGTGGCGACGCCGCTTCTGGCGCGTCGCCCGGGTTTTGATCCTGCACGCATGGATGACGTCATCCAGCCGGAGGACATGGCTGAAACCGCACTCTATGTTGCCAATATGAACCCGCGCGTCACAATCCATGAGATTGTATTGGCGCCGACAAAGAAATAAGCCTCAATTCCTAGCATCTGATTTTATGAAAAAAGGAAACTCCGCATGTCTCATCCGGTAAAAGGCGTCGATCACGTTTTTCTGCTGGTTAACGATCTGGAGAAAAGTGCCGAGCAGTACCGTCGCTTCGGTTTTACGCTGAGCCCACGCGGGCTGCACAGCAAGGAGAAAGGCACCGGCAACTATACGATCATGTTCCCGGAGGACTATTTCGAGCTTCTGGGCATTGTTGCCGAAACGCCGGGCAATTTGCACCAGCGTGAGAAACTGGCCGCGCAAGGTGAAGGACTACATGCAATTGCCTGCCGGATCGATAATGCACGCGAGGCAAAGGCGGAGCTTGCAGCGCTCGATATAGCGACGGGCGAAGTCGGCGCCTTTCAGCGCCCCGTGCAATTGCCGAGCGGTGGCGAAGGCGTTGCAGCCTTTGAAACCGTATCCTTCGCAAATAGCGAAGTCCCGCAAGGCATGGTGTTCATGTGCCAGCACAAGACCCGTGAAACCGTCTGGTTGCCGGAATTGATCGAACATGAAAATGGGGCAATCGGACTATCTGCCATCGTGACCATCTCGGATGAACCCGCACAGTCTGCCAAAGGCTTCGCCCGTCTTTTCAGAGCCGGGGAAGCTATTGAGCATGATGGTGGCTGGAAGGTTCTAACCGGACCAGAGTCCGCCGATATACTGGTTGTGGATCGTGAGAAAGCGGCATCGCTTTACCCGGAAGTTGACCTGAGCAAGACACCCGCCAGCGCATTTGCGGCGCTTCGCATTCGGGTCAGTTCATTGGATAAAGCGCGTGCAGCACTGTCCGCACACGGCGTTTCCTTCGTGCCAACGTCGGCAGGCGTGGCCGTGAAGCCCGAGAGCGCCAGCGGCACAGTTCTGGAATTCTCAGAGCGCTAGGACCGCTTCGACCCGAATAAAGGAGAGGCGCGGTTTAAAATCCGCGCCTCTGTTATTGATTATCCTGGTCGACGGTTCAAACGTTACGACTATTTCTCGCCGTAAGTGGGTTTGCCGTTCTCGCCTTTCGTCCACTCATAGACAACATAGTCCGGCCGGGTAATGTCTCCCTTTGCATCATAGCTGATCTGGCCGATTACTGTAGGCCAGGCTCCGCCGGATTTGATGGTCTCGGCGACTTTTTGCGCGTCTTCGGCAGAGCCAAGTTTTTCGATGGCCTGTGTAATGATCTGCATCGCGGCATAGGAATAAAGCGTATAGGCTTCCGGCTCAAAGCCCTGCGCGCGATACTTCTCAACGAGTTCTTTCGCCGCCGGGTTCTTGCGTGGGTCGGGCGCGAATGTGTTCAACGTACCTATGACTGCATCGCCCGCGATCGAGGCAAGCTCATTGGAGACCATGCCGTCGCCGGAAAAGAGCGTAGCCTTCAGTCCCTGATCGGCAGACTGGCGCATGATCAGCCCGGCTTCCGTATGGAGGCCGCCGAAATAGATCAGGGAAACGCCAGACTCTTTCATCTTGCTGATGAGTGCTGAGAAGTCTTTATCACCCTGATTAATGCCCTCATAGAGCACTTCCTTGACACCAGCGTCGTTCAGCACCTTCTTGGCGACATCGACGAGCCCGACACCATAGGGCGTCTTGTCGTGAACGATGGCGATTTTTGCGTTCTTGAAATGCTCGACGATATAGTCGCCTGCCACTTTGCCCTGCTGGTCATCGCGACCGCACGTGCGGAATGTGTTCCAAAGCTCGCGCTCGGTATATTGCGGATTGGTCGATGCTGGCGAAAATTCCAGTACACCGTTTTCGGCATAGACTTCAGAAGCAGGAATTGAAACGCCGGAATTGTAGTGGCCGATGACGTATTTGACGCCGTCAGCAGCAAACTTGTTAGCGACCGAGATCCCCTGCTTGGGATCGGAAACATCGTCGCCGATCTCAACCTTGATTTTCTGGCCGAGTATGCCGCCTTTTGCATTGATGTCGTTCGCCGCCTGTTCCGCACCCTTTTGAAACTGGGCGCCGAAAGCAGCATTGGGGCCGGTGATTGGGCCAGCTACGCCAACCACGATATCCGCGGAGGCAGCACCACCGAGGGCGAGCATGACTGACAAACTGATCGCCGGAAGCAGTATCGGTTTCATGATAGTCTCCCATTTTAATCGCGGGCACAAACAATGTCCCTGCCTGCGCTGCCCACACGCGCAGATTTCCCTTGTTTTCAGGACCTCTTGGGCCGGGCGGCGCGTGTCAGCGCGTCCCCCGGTCAAACACTTCCGCAGTCACTCCCCTTTTTTTAAGTTCACTGCGGGCAATCTTTTCCGTTGGGGTTCGCGGCAGCGGCCCATCGGTGAGTTCGATATAACGCGGGGTCATATGACGCGGTGCCTTAGCGCGAAAATGCTCCACCAGTTCGGCTGGTGTGAGGGACGATCCCGGTCGACGCATTGCCACCAGCATGATGTCTTCTTCGGTAAATTCCGAGGGAACACCAAAGGCGGCGCTTTCGACAATGTCGCTATGCGCCTCGGCAATTGTTTCGACCTCGAAGGCGGAGATATTTTCTCCGCGTCGCCGAATTGCTTCGTTCAGGCGGTGCTTGAAATAAAACCAGCCGTCTTCATCCTGATAGCCAGCATCGCCGGAGTGGTACCAGAGATTGCGCAGCGTCTGGACTGTTCTGGCTTCGGCCCGATAGTAGCCGGAGAACATGTACCAGTTCTTTTTTGGGCGCGAGACGATTTCGCCCACCACGCCCGCTGCAACGGGTCGGTCGTGCTCATCAACGATTGCCACTTCCCAGTCCGGATGAGCCGTGCCGCATGAACCGTCGCGGGTTGCGCCGGGCGTATCAAGCGTCACGAAACTGGTTTCGGTCTGGCCATAGCCGGTAACGAGTTTCATGGCAAAGCGGTGTTCAAACGCGGCTTTATCAGGAACCATGGGAATGCATTGACAAACCCGAAGAGGATTGTTGCCATCGTCCGCTTTTGGTTCTGCCCGGGCGAGAATAACTCCCATGGCGCCGAGCAGGTTCGTGGCTGTCGCCCCGCTGGTGCGTACCTGTTCCCAGAAGCGCGATGCACTGAAACTTTCGACCAGAGTGGTTTGCGTTCCAAAGATGAGCGGCAGATAGACACCAAACATCTGCGCGTCGGTATGGAATAGGGGTAAGGTACAGAAATAGCTGTCGGCAGCGGTGTAGCCGAGATTGAGCGCCATCGCCATGGTCCAGCAATAGCAATGATGATGCGACATCAAAACGCCTTTGGCCGGGCCGGTGGTCCCAGACGTATAGAGGATTGCCATTGGATCGGAATAGTGGATCTCAACCGGGTCAAACTCATCCGATTGGGTCATGCATTCGTCAAAAGTGACGATTTGCTCGATGGTCACACCGGCTGCTCGCGCGGCAGTGGCAGTCGTATCGATCAGGACGAGCGTTTCGATAAGCGGTAACTGGTCCTGAATATTGGCAAGGTCGCTCAGCCTTTTCGCATCGGCAATCAGCACTTTCGCGCCGCAATTGTTCAGATTGTGGCTTAAAAGCTCGCCTTTAAGGTCTGGATTGTTCGGCGCTTCGATAGCACCCAGTTTTGCAACGGCAAACCAGATCGCGACAAATTCAAAACAATTGGGCAGCAAAAGTGCCACACGGTCCGATTTTTCGACGCCAAGAGCGCGCAGGCCGTTGGCGAGCCGGTTCGAAATGCGGTGCATATCCCGGAAGCTGGCTTTGCGACCACAGATGTCGATAAAGGGCCTGTCGCCCAGCATCTCTGCCTGATGCGCAAGAATTTTGGGCAGTACCCGCATATCGATAGCACTGTCGCTTTGTCCGGGAATGACCGTTTGCAGG
Source organism: Ochrobactrum sp. P6BSIII (assembly GCF_014138065.1). NCBI lineage: Bacteria > Pseudomonadati > Pseudomonadota > Alphaproteobacteria > Hyphomicrobiales > Brucellaceae > Ochrobactrum > Ochrobactrum sp. P6BSIII. Next base: position 14,592 of record NZ_JACGXB010000007.1, read on the forward strand.
GGGATTTGATCCATCGTCAGCCCCATCTGCTTAATAGTGCTTCGCGCGCATCTGCGCGTCAGGCGACAGGAAACCGGAGACAGTGGCACGCGTTTCTCGCGCCATGGCCTGTTCGAGCGACGAATGGAAACCTTCGTTGATTGCTTCTTTGATTGCGGCTACCGACGCTGCCGGACGGTCGGCGATTTTTAGCGCAAGTGCTCGTGCTTCCTTCAACAATTCTTCGTCCGGAACCACTTTCCAGGCGATGCCAACTTGAAGTGCCTTGGCCGCATCGTGACGCTCGCCCAGAATAATGAGTTCCTTCGCAGCCTGCGGGCCGATGTGCTTGGTCAGCAAGGCGGTGACGCCGCCGGTGACAAAGAACCCATAAGTGACTTCAGGAAAAAACCAACGTGCTGTTTTTGCGAAAATCCGGAAGTCGCAATTGATCGCCCATTCGAGCGCGCCGCCGACGCACCAGCCGTGAATGGCGGCAATGACGATCTTCTTCGACCCCATGATCTTCAAAGTGATGGCCTGAATGGATTCAACCCACGCCTGTGTGGCATCAGCCGACGTGGTCTGATTGTCGAGATCTTGCAGGTCATCGCCGGAGCAGAATGCACGCCCTTCGCCATGCAAGATGACCGCGCGTATTTTCTCGTCAGCCTCAATATGATCCAGTGCAGCAGCAAGATCATTCACCAGAGCCTGGTTCATGGCATTCAACCGGTCGGGTCGGTTGAGCTTGACCCAGGCAATGACGCCATCCACATGAACGACAACAGTGTTTCCCATTTTGTGTCTCATACGATCATTGGTTCGTCATAAGCGCCCCAGGTGTCGCGCAATGCGCGGCATATTTCGCCGAGCGACGCCTTGGCTTTCACGAGTTCTATGGTTTTCGGTAAAAGGTTCACGTCGTCGGTCTGTGCTTGTGCAACCAGTTCCGCCATCAGGGTCTTGATATGTGCGTTATCGCGGCTCGTGCGCACGGCGTTGAGGCGGTCGATCTGAACCTGGGTGCATTCCTCGTCATAGGGATGGATGTCGACATCGGCGCTTGTGGCTGTCTCATCGACATAGCGATTGACGCCGACCGAAACCTTTTCTCCTGTTTCGATCTTCTTGAATGTCGCATAAGCGGAATCGGCCAGCTGTTGCTGGAACCAGCCTTCCTCAACAAGCTTGATTGCACCGCCGCGCTCGTCGACCTTGTTCAGGACCTTCCAGATTTCCTCTTCCATATCGTGCGTCAGCCGCTCGACGAAAAAGGAACCGCCAAGAGGATCAACCACAGACGTTACATTGATCTCGTCACGAATGATCTGCTGGGTGCGGATGGCGAGTTTCATCGCTTCTTCGGTCGGAATAGCAAAAGCTTCATCCAGCCCGTTGGTATGCATGCTCTGACATCCACCCAGAACGGCACCGAGTGCCTGGATTGCCGTGCGCACCAGATTGTTCTGGTGCTCGACCTTGGTCAGGCTCATGGCAGCGGTCTGCACATGCACACGCAACCGCATCGATTCCGCCTTCTTCGCGCCGAAACGCTCAGCCATCAGCTTCGCATAGACCCGTCTTGCCGCGCGAAACTTGCAAATTTGTTCGAAGAAATCTTGCTGGCTGATGAAGAAGAATGAGAGGCGTGGCGCAAAGTCGTCGATGTCCATGCCGGCGGCAATCACTTCTTCGCAATAGGCTGTGGTGAAGGCCATGATGAAGGCGATCTCCTGGATCGCATTGCCGCCGACGTCGGAAAGGTGATAGCCGCTGAGACTGATCGGATTGAGCTTTGGCGTGACCTTGGCGCTATACATGATCAGGTCGCGCAGTAGCCGCACAGCGGGGCGAACGGGATAGATCCATTCCTTCTGCGCCACATATTCCTTCAGTGGGTCAGCCTGCAAAGTACCTGCAAGCTTTGTCAGATCGTAACCACGGCTTTCGGCAACCGCCACATACATGGCATAGATGACCCAAGCCGACGGGTTGATTGTTAGGGATACCGAGATTTGTTCGAGATCGATCCCGTCGAACAGGCGGTCGACATCATCAATCGTATCAATGGCAACACCGCACCGGCCCACTTCGCCAAATGCCATCGGATCGTCGGAATCGAGGCCGAGCAATGTGGGCAGGTCGAAATCGGTGGAGAGGCCAGTCTGCCCGGTCTGAACCATATATTTGTAGCGCTGATTGGTCGCTTCAGGGTTTCCGAATCCGGCAACCTGCCGGATCGTCCATGGACGTCCCCGATACATGGTTGGATAGGGGCCACGCGTGAACGGATAAGCTCCGGGAAAACCGAGCGCATCGGCAGGAATATCGGCAACATCTGCAGCCGTATAGACACGCTTCAGGGGAATGCCGCATTCGGTTTCATATTCGGCTTTTTCCTCTGGCCGGTTGGCAAGTGTCGCCGCAAGTTCATTGGCTTCCCATGTGGCCTGTGCCGCACTGATGCTTCCGATTGCTTCTTCCCGATATAGTTTTGTCATTTCAAAGCCTCTCTGCGGCTGAGAAGGGTGCGTGCAGCCGTCTCCGGATCGTCTCGCCGCTCCAACACCGATTGCAGCAGGTTTTCGATCTCGGTTGCACCGGTTACGAAACGCTTGTGAAACAAGCGACGGGCGGCACCCAATATTCGTGTCATGCAGATTTTTCGTTGGCGGGCCGCAAGCTCGCCGGTGTTATTGAGATGGACCCAGTGCTGCTGGATCAGTTCTTTGAGATTGCTCACCTTGTCACCCGTTACCGGGCTGACCGCGAAAACGGGAACAGTCCAGGTTGTCTGTTCCGCCGGTCCCCCTAGGGTCATCATGGCTTTCAGTGCCGCAAGTGTCGCGGCTGCCTCAGGCTTGTCGGCCTTGCTAACCGTATGGATATCGGCAATTTCCAGAATGCCGGCCTTGATCGCCTGAACGTCATCGCCAAGACCCGGTGCGGAAAGCACTACAACCGTATGCGCCGCTGAAACGACCTCGACTTCATCCTGACCGACACCGACGGTCTCGATGATGATCGGTGAATAGCCTGCGGCGTCGAGCACATCGACAGCCTGCAAGGTGGCGGGTGCAAGGCCGCCCAGATGGCCGCGTGTCGCCATGCTGCGGACAAATGCGTTGTTCGCCTGCGCATTGTCGCTCATGCGCACGCGATCACCAAGGATCGCGCCGCCCGAATAGGGACTGCTGGGATCGACAGCAACCACACCGACTTTGTGACCGTCAGCGGCAAATGCCTTGATGAGTGCCGAAACGAGTGTCGATTTTCCAGCACCCGGTACACCGGTGATGCCGATGATATGGGCCTTACCCGCATGCCGGTAGATATCCGCCAATGCAGTACTTGCTTCGGCAATCCCTGTCTCGGCCCGCGAAATCATCCGGGCGATAGCCAGAATGTCTCCGGCAAGCACATCGGCGACGAATTCCTGCGATGGTTTGTAGGCGGCTTTCGTTCGTGTGGTGGCTTGAGCGACTGCTGTCATATGCGGCCACGGGACGTTACAAGATCGGTGATGGTTGTAACGATTGTCTCCACACGCGCTTCCTGTGGCACAATGGCATCCACACCGCCATCGATCAAAGCTGCATAGTCCTGCTCCGGTATCACGCCGCCAGCGACGACAAAGATGTGTCCCGCGCCCTGTTCTTTCAGGCAGCGTCCGAGTTCGCGAAACAATGGCACGTGTGAGCCTGAAAGCAGGCTGACGCCGATGACGTCAACGTCCTCCTGAATGGCAGCCTGAACGACTTGGAGCGGCGTTTTATAAAGTCCGGTATAGATCACTTCCATACCGGCATCGCGCAGAACACGCGCTACTACTTTTGCGCCGCGATCATGGCCGTCGAGGCCAAGTTTTGCTACCAACACGCGGATTGTCTGCGGCTGTTCTTGTTCCGCAGGAGCTGGTGTCGCCGCGTTCATCATTCTGCTGCTGCCTTTTGATCTGTCATGAGTTCGTGTTCGATGGATTGGGCGATGATATCGAGGCCGAGATCGATTTCTTTTTCGGTGATGATCAATGGCGGTGCGATACGGAAGACGGCGCCCATGCCCGGCAGCTTGACGATGTTCATGTTCAAGCCGCGATTGAATGCTTCTTTCGCGATGCGCGCGCCAAGTTCATGGTCCGGTTGCCGGCTCGTGCGGTCCTTGACAATCTCCATGCCCACAAAGAGGCCGCGCCCGCGAACATCGCCGACGCATTCGTAACGCTGCTTGATGGCATTGAGGCCATCGATCAGCCTCTTACCGAGGTGACGTGCGCGCTCGACCAAATCCTGTTCGGCGACGACATCCAGTACCGCCAGACCGACCGCTGCGGGCAGTGGGTCCGAGACGTGGGTCGTATAGAAGAGGAAGCCGCGCTCAAAGGCCTCCTGTTCGATCTTGGTGGTTGTCAGCGTGGCTGACAGCGGCAACCCCCCACCGATCGTCTTCGAGATGGTCAGGATATCCGGTGTCACGCCATCGCGCTGATAGGCGAACATTTCGCCGGTGCGGCCAATACCCGTCTGGGCTTCGTCAAGGATAAGAAGCATGCCGCGTTCGTGGCATTTATCTCTGAGTGCGCGGAGGTACCCTTCAGGCAGTTCCAGCATGCCGCCGCTAGAGAGGATCGGCTCTGCGATAAATGCGGCTAGGCTTCCGATTGACTGGGCATCGACCAGCGCAAAAGCGTCATCAAGTTCAGCATGCCAATCAATGGTGCCATCGGCCTTTTTGAAGCGCGGGCGGAATGTGTTGGGTGCTGGAACAGTGATTGATCCGGCCATTGCGGGACCGTAGCCTTTACGCCCGGCGGAATAGGTCGCGGAGGCGGCCGCACCCGTCATGCCATGCCAACTCTTGGAAAAAGCTACAATTTCGTGTTTGCCAGTCACCAACTTTGCCATGCGAATGGCAGCTTCGTTCGATTCCGCGCCGGTGGAGAGGAGAAGCACTTTGTCGAGACCGGGCGCCAGGAGTGCTAGCCTTCTTGCAAGCTCGACGACGGGCCGTGAAAGCATGCCGCTGAACAGGTGCGCGACGGTCTCAACCTGTCCTTTTACTCTCTCGATGATCGCCGGGTGAGAATGGCCGAGCAGGGCGCTCATTTGCCCGGATGTGAAGTCCAGAATAGGTCTGTCGTCCGCATCGTAAACGAAGCAGCCTTCTGCCCGCTCGACGATCGCCGGGTCGAACACACCTCCATATCGGATCAAATGCTTGTCGACATTGGCCCAGAATTCAGGTTCGAGGTTGTTTGACATGACGGTTCTCCGGCCAGATTTTGATCAACCATTGCAGCTGGATAGTTCGAAGTAAATTTGATAATAATGCCGTTAAGTTATAAGGAAAATTGATATGCAGGCATCCTTGGACCCTCGCTTGTTGCAGACATTTGTTCGCGCCGCACAAACCGGCTCACTCAGCACGACCGCACTTCAGGTTGGGCGAACACAATCGGCTGTGACCATGCAGATGCAGCGGCTTGAAGAGGCGCTTGGGCAAACGCTTATGCACCGCAGCGGAAGTGGTGTTCGGTTGACGAGCGCTGGAGAAAAGTTTCTCACCTATGCCGAGCGCATTCTCAAAGCACATGATGAAGCGCTAGCGGCTTTCTCGGATCATGGTCTTAAGGGGTCCATCGTCTTTGGCTGCCCGGAAGACTATCTTCTGGCTTTTTTTCCAAAGATTTTCAGAAGTTTTGGCACCAATCACGGCAATGTCGACATCAAGGTTGTCGCTGCCCCGACAGTCGAATTGCGTGGTTTGCTGCATTCAGGGCAAGTCGATCTTGCTTTGATCTCGACACTCAACCCGAATGACGCTCAAGATATCATACGAACCGAGGCGATGGTCTGGGTCGGCGCTAAGGCGACGCTTGAAGAGCATGAGTTTGGTGACAGGATACCGCTTGCACTACCAGCTTCCAACGCGATGGATCACCGCGCTGCCTGTGACGCCATGACGAAAGCCGGGCTGCAATATAGTATCTCTTACGCCAGTAACAGCATTGCCGGCCTGATCGCGGTGACGCGCTCGGGGCTTGCCATAAGTGTGATGACCAAGAATGCAGTGCCACCGGATTTGCATATCGTGCGCGAGCCGATGCCAACGCTGCCCTTACTCGGAATGAAACTGGCTCTCCCAAGTTCTGAAGTGTCAGCCGCAACGCAGGCATTCATGCATCATATCACGACGAGTCTCGGCAGCGGACGCTAGGCCCAGTCATGGATGCTGCTGATGGAGGGAGCATGGTCTCGCTTCCACGATACTGAAATAATCCCTTCGGCATTATTCAGCTGGCTATTTTTTAATCAAGCCTCGGGAAATATTACAATTTTAGGTGTCGTGATCTTGATCAATAGCGCGCAATACGTTGTCTGACGATGCCATTTCAGGGCGGTCGTGCTTTAAAAGTAAGCGTTTCCGTTCCTTTCGCACAATTAATGCTTAATACTTATTCAAATTGGTCAAATTTTATTCTAGAGAGTGACCGTTATGAGATTACATACCGACTCTGGAGATGAAATTTTGGTCAACGTTCATGAAAAGCTCGAGCCCATTCTCGAAGACGTCCTCCATCGCAACGCAGGTGAAATTGAGTTTCACCAGGCTGTTCGAGAGGTGCTGGAAAGTGTTGGGCGCGTCATTGCGAAACGACCATATTATGCCGACAATGCCCTGATTGAACGTATTTGTGAGCCGGAACGGCAGATTATTTTCCGCGTGCCGTGGGTCGATGATCAGGGGCGTGTACAGATTAATCGTGGCTTCCGTGTACAGTTCAACTCGGCGCTCGGACCCTATAAGGGCGGCATTCGCTTCCATCCATCTGTTAATGTCGGGATCATCAAGTTCCTCGGTTTCGAGCAGACGTTCAAAAATGCGCTGACCGGCATGCCGATTGGCGGCGGCAAGGGCGGTTCGGATTTCAACCCGCGCGGTCGTTCCGATGCCGAAATCATGCGTTTCTGCCAGTCCTTTATGACCGAACTTCACCGCCATATCGGCGAGTATGTCGACGTACCGGCAGGCGATATCGGCGTTGGTGGACGTGAGATCGGCTATATGTTTGGCCAGTACAAGCGCCTGACCAATCGCTATGAGGCTGGCGTACTGACGGGCAAGGCGCTGTTCTACGGCGGTTCGAGAGCGCGCAAGGAAGCAACTGGTTATGGCGCGACCTATTTCGTGCAGCGTATGCTTCAGGCGCGTAAGCAGGACTTCGACGGCAAGCGCGTCGTCGTGTCCGGTTCGGGCAATGTCGCCATCTACACGATGGAAAAGGTGATCGAGTTTGGCGGTAAGATCGTCGCCTGTTCGGATTCCAACGGCTACATCGTTGACGAAAACGGCATCGATCTTGATCTCGTCAAGGAAATCAAGGAAGTGCGCAGAGAGCGTATTTCCGAATATGCACGCCAAAAGGGCCAGTCGGTCCATTACATTGAGGGCGGCTCAATCTGGGATGTGCCTTGTGACGTGGCCATGCCATCGGCAACGCAGAACGAACTGACCGGCAAGGACGCCAAGACGCTTGTGAAAAATGGTGTCATTGCTGTGGGCGAAGGCGCGAATATGCCATCCACACCGGAAGCAGTGAAGATTTTCCAGGATGCGAAGGTTCTCTTCGCTCCCGGCAAGGCTGCCAATGCTGGCGGCGTGGCAACCTCGGCTCTCGAAATGCAGCAGAACGCATCGCGTGACAGCTGGACTTTCGAACAGACGGAAGCGCGTCTTGCCGAGATCATGCGCAATATCCATGATCTTTGCGCTGAAACGGCCGAAGAATATGGCACGCCGGGCGATTATGTTCTCGGCGCCAATGTTGCTGGTTTCGTACGGGTGGCAGAAGCCATGGATGCTCTCGGCATCATTTGATCCTTATAAAAAGACGGCGGGGCCATATGGCTCCGCCTTCAACTATTCAGCGCGTCTGATGATCCGCGGCCGCTATTGCTCTTGAAGCGCAGTCGTTATTCCCGTTCAAATTGTGTATCGCTCTTAGCCGGCTTTCAGTCTCGCCGGGCTGGACAATTGCGCTTATCGTCGGTTTCGGCAAACCGTCGGCAAGTTCGTCACTTTGCTCAAGTTGCTCCCAAAAAATTTGTCAAATCCACGGCTTGAACGGTTGATACATCAGTGGAACTCTGCTCAATAGTTCTATGAAAGCGGTAACTTAGGGAGGGGATCGCTGAATGTCTGTAATGCCCGAAATGCGTGCTGATACCATAATTTATAACGGCACGATCTGGTGTGGATATGAAGAGGGCACAGTTGAAGCCCTGGCAATCTGGCAAGGCAAGGTGCTTGCCACGGGTACTAAAGATCAGCTCTGGGGCCTTAAGGGCGACAAGACACGGCTGATCGATCTGAAAGGTCGTTTCGCCACACCGGGATTGAACGATTCTCACCTCCATCTCATATCGGTCGGGCTTACGCTTAAATGGCTTGACGCAACCGCCCACGCCGCACCCACGCTCGAAAGCCTGCTCAGCGCAATCCGTGAAAAAGCGGCGACGGTTCCCCCTGGTACATGGATCAAGGCGCGTGGTTACGATCAGACCAAGCTTGATGTTGGCCGCCACCCGCATAAATCGGAACTTGATGCGGTTGCGCCAGACCATCCTGTCATGCTGGTGCGCGCGTGCGGCCACGTGTCGATCTTCAATTCGAGGGCCTTTGAGCTGGCCGGTATCAACGAAAAATCACCTGTGCCTGACGGCGGTCTGATTGAGCAGCAGAACGGTGTTCTCACCGGTATGGTTGCCGAAAACGCACAAGGCGCAGTTCGCAAGGCTATCCCGACTGCGACCACAGAAGAAATGATCGAAGCCATCGAGGCTGCGGGCAATCTGTTGCTTTCCTATGGCATTACAAGCGTCATGGATGCGGCGGTCGGTCAGGTTGCAGGCTTTGACGAAATTCGCGCCTACAACATTGCTAAGCTGCAAAAGCGGCTGCCGGTACGCACATGGCTGGTTCTGCTGGGCGACCCGGGCCCTTCAATCGTTGAAAAATGCTACGAAGCCGGACTGGTCTCTGGTGTCGGCGATGACATGTTGACCGTTGGCGCGGTCAAGATATTCCTCGATGGTTCTGCTGGTGGTCGCACCGCCTGGATGAGCAAGCCCTATCTCGGTGACGACAACAATATTGGTGTGCAGATTTTGCCGACTGCCGAACTGGAAGCACTGGTACTGGATACCCATAAGAAGGGATATCAGCTGGCCTGCCATGCCATCGGTGACGCGGCCATCGGGCAGCTCATCACTGCTTATGAGAAGGCGCTTGCCGCCTATCCCGACCCGAACCGCCGTCATCGTATTGAACATTGCGGGTTTTCGACGCCAGAACAGCATGAGCGGATGAAAAAGGCAGGTATTTATCCGTGCCCGCAGCAAGTCTTCATCTATGATTTTGGTGATGCCTATATTTCCGTTCTGGGTGAGGAGAGGGCGCTTTCAAGCTACCCGCTCAAGACGTGGAAAGACCTTGGCTTTAAACCTGCGACGGGAAGCGATGCGCCGGTCTGCCATCCGAATCCTTATCCTAACATCTACTCGATGCTGACGCGCGAAACGGGCAAGGGCATGGTCATGGATGCACGCGAGCGCGTGACTATTGAAGAGGCTCTTCAGGTCTACACCGAATATGGTGCCTTTTCGCAGAAGCTTGAAAACGTCAAAGGCAAGCTGGTTGCGGGACAGGCGGCGGATATTGCGGTTTTCTCGCGCAACATGCTCACGGCAAAGCCGGAGGAAATTCTCCGCGATACGCATTGCATGCTCACCATTCGCGAAGGCGATGTGGTGTTCGAACGTTCATAGGGAGAACAGGCAGCGACGCTTCGGTTACGCTGCCTGAATACGTTCATTCATCGGATCTACAAAAACAAAAGGGGAAGATCATGAGGAAATTTGCATTGCTTGCGGCGATGTCCGTCGCATTGATGGCGGGTACTGCGGCTTTTGCCGATGACGCACCGCGCTCTGGCGGTGTCATCAATTTTGTCGCGCCATATGGCGATAGTTTCTCGACATTGGATATTCAGTCTTCGCCTGCAACCCAGGATGAATTCTACGCCAAGGCTATTCATCGTTCGCTTTATGATTGGGATGCCAATCAGAGCAAACCCGTATTGGGTCTCGCAACAGATGTAAGCGTTTCGGACGACAAGCTCGTCTATACCTACAAGCTGCGTCAGGATGCATTCTTCCATGACGGCAAGCCGCTGACGGCAGACGATATCATCTGGAGCTATACCCGGATGATGGACCCGAAGAAGGCTATGCCTCCGGCGCGTTACATTGCCGAAATCAAGGGTGCGGACGAATATGCGCAGGGCAAGGCCAAGGAAATCTCGGGCCTGAAAAAGATTGACGATCGTACGCTGGAAATTACGCTCAAGCAGCCAATCGATCCCGGCTATCAGTTTATGTACAACAACACGGCGATTTATCCTGCCGGACAGGGCGACAGTGAGGAGTTTCAGCGTCACCCGATTGGGCTTGGACCTTACAAATTCGCCGAATATGTCCCCGGCTCCCGTTTGACGGTTGAGAAATGGGATAAGTACTACGACAAGGGCAAGCCCTATGCCGACAAAATCAATATTATGATCATGGGTGATGCCGCCGCGCGTGACGTTGCTTTCCGCAACAAGGAAATCGACGTGGCGGTGCTCGGACCAGCACAATACAGCACCTATCGCGCGGACCCGGAACTCGCGAAGAATATGCTGGAAGTGGCCGAAGCCTATACGCGCGCAGTCGGCTTCAATCCCGATTTCAAGCCGTTTCAGGATAAGCGTGTTCGTCAGGCGATCAACTACGCCATTGACAGCGATCTCATCATCAAGCGTCTCGTCAAGGACAAGGCTTATCGTGCGGTCGGCTGGCTTCCGAACTCGTCGCCTGCATTCGACAAGGATGCCAAGCCCTATCCTTATGACCCAGAGAAGGCCAAGGCCCTGCTCGCAGAGGCCGGTTATCCGGATGGCTTCGAATTTGAGCTAACTGCAACGCAAAACGAAAGCTGGGGTTTGACCATTGTGCAGGCAATCATCCCGATGCTGGCAAAAGTCGGCATCAAGGTGAAGGCAAAGCCTGTGGAAGCATCGGTGCTTGCAGATGTCGTCCCGGCAGGTAACTTCCAGGCCTATATGTGGTCACTGGAAAGCGGCCCGGACGCACTGACCGCGATGCAGTGCTTCTATTCCAAGACGCCGCAGTCGGCCTGCAACTATCAGAAGTTCTCCAATGCGGAATTCGACAAGATTGTCGATGAGGCGAAGGCTGCCAAGACTGAAGAAGAGAAGAATGAACTTCTGAAGAAGGCCAATAATCTGTTGCAGGAAGAAGCGCCGGTCTGGTTCTTCAACTACAACAAGGCCGTCCTTGCGCATCAGCCATGGTTGCATGGTCTACAGCCGAATGCGGCGGAAATTGCTGTTCAGTCCTATGAAAAGCTGTGGGTCGACGACACGGTTCCGTCCGGTCGCTAATTCCGGTTCACATTGATCGGCCCGCTCGTTAACGAGCGGGCCACATATCCCCTTTGCTCCAGCGTTTCGTCGCTGATCCGAAAGGAGGACTGCGTGCTCTATTTCATTGTGCGCCGCGTCTTGCAGATGATCCCGACAGTTCTGGCGGTGTCATTGCTGGTTTTCGTCATATTCAGTGTTGTTCCCGGCAGCATCGCGACCGGCCTTGTTGCCAGCGGCAAAGGCATGAGCGACCCGAAACTGGTCGAAAAAATCACGCAGGAATTCGGCCTCGACAAACCCGTTCACGTGCGCTTCGGCAACTATCTCGTTCAACTGGCCAAGTTCGATCTCGGCACGTCCTATCGCTCAAGACAGCCGGTCGTTACGCTTATTCAGGAACGCATGTGGCCGACCTTGAAACTTGCCTTCGCAGCAATGGGATTTGCGATTTTGATCGGCGTGCCGCTGGGGTTTCTCGCCGCACTCAAGCCCGGAAGCATTCTTGATAGCACGACGATGATCGGTGCGGTTTCCGGGCTTTCAATGCCGCAATTCTGGCTTGGCCTGCTGGCGATGTATCTGTTTGCGCTAACGCTCGGCTGGTTGCCCAGTTTCGGTTATGGCGACGGCGGCATACGTAATATCATTCTGCCCGCGCTGACTTTGGGTGTAGCACCCTTGGCTCTGCTGGCGCGAACAACGCGCGCTGCAGTGCTGGAAGTGATGGGCGCTGATTTCATTCGCACGGCGCGTTCAAAGGGCATGAATAGCTTCAGGCTCGTAAAATGGCACGTGATGCGCAACGCGCTTGTGCTGATCATAACGACAATCGGTCTGCAATTCGGCTCGATGATGGGGCAGGCCGTCGTCGTTGAAAAGCTCTTCTCTTGGCCCGGCCTTGGCTCCTTGCTGATCGATAGCGTTTCGCTGCGCGATATTCCTGTTGTGCAAGGCGCAATTCTCGTGATCGTTTTATGGTTCCTCGTCATCAACACGATCGTTGACATTCTTTACGCGGTCATCGACCCGCGCATCAGCCACGAGTAAGCCCATGAAGCTGCGTTTTAATCTCATATTCGGCGGGCTCGTATGCATCATCATTCTGACAGCGGCAGTCTTTGCGCCGCTGCTGGCCCATTATCATCCGGTTCTTGATGCCGATCTTATGAATGCCGAATTGCCGCCCGACGCCCAGTTCTGGTTCGGGACAGACGCGCAAGGCCGCGACGTTTACTCGCGTATCCTTTACGGCGCGCAGGTGTCGCTGACAGTCGGCATTGTCTCGCAATGCATCAACACAGTGATTGGTCTTGGCTTCGGCATTTCGGCCGGTTATTTCGGCGGCTGGTGGGATGATTTCGTCAACGGCTTGACCAATCTGATGCTGGCAATCCCGTCACTGATCTTTGCGCTGGCCATCATGGCGGTTCTCGGTCCCGGCCTGCCCAGCCTCTTGCTGGCGCTTGGTCTGACGAACTGGTCCTGGACATGCCGCATCGCCCGCAGCTCAACGCTCTCACTCAAGAAGCAGGGTTATGTGCAGGCTGCAAAAATGCTGGGCTATAGCGATATTCGCATCATGATCACGCAGATCGTGCCCAATATGATCGGCCCGATCCTTGTCATTGGTACGCTTGGCATGGGTGACGCCATTCTCGCCGAGGCTGCACTTTCCTATCTCGGGCTTGGCATCAGTCCGCCTGACCCAAGCTGGGGCAATATGCTGACCGACGCACGCGAGCTTATCGTCAACGCGCCATGGGCAGCCATTTTCCCCGGTGTGGCGATCTTCCTCACCGTGCTTGGCCTCAATCTCTTCGGCGATGGCCTGCGCGACTGGCTCGACCCGCATATGAGGACACGCAAGGTATGAGCGAAAGAGCACTTCTGGAGGTGGAAAACCTCCGTATCGATATCGTGTCCGGCTCCACCAGTCACAATGTGGTTGAAGATGTATCCTTCACCATTGGCGCGGGAGAAACCTTCGGTCTCGTGGGTGAATCCGGTTGCGGGAAGAGCATCACCGCGTTGTCGATGATCGGCTTGCTACGCAAACCTCTGTCGGTGACTGGCGGTGCTATCCGCTTCAACGGACAGGATTTGAACAGTCTGTCATCGCGTGAAATGCGCAAGCTGCGCGGCAGTCGTATTGCCATGATTTTCCAGGAGCCGATGACCGCGCTCAATCCTCTGTCGCCTGTCGGGCGGCAGATTGCGGAAATGTTTGTGCTGCATCAAGGTGCGACCTGGCACGAAGCTGAACGTAAAGCTGTGGAAGCGCTGGCAAATGTGCAGGTTCCTGCACCCGATCAACGCGTGAAGAACTATCCGCACCAGATGTCGGGTGGCATGCGCCAGCGCGTGATGGTTGCGATTGCTCTGGCTTGCGATCCTGATCTTTTGATTGCAGACGAGCCGACCACAGCGCTTGACGTTACAGTGCAGGCAGAAATCCTGCGTCTGATGCAGGAGCTTTGCGCCCAGCGGGGCACGTCCGTGCTGATGATCAGCCATGATCTCGGGGTCATTGCCAAAATGTGCCGCCGTGTTGGCGTCATGTATGCGGGGCATCTGGTGGAGGAGCGCATAACGGCTGGTCTGTTCCAGCATCCGTCGCATCCTTACGCGCACGGCCTTCTGGCGTCGCTGCCTCGGCTCGGCTCGCGCCAGAAAGAAGGACAGCGCCAGTTGCAGGAAATCGAAGGGGTTGTGCCATCCATCTCCGCCTTTCCAAAAGGATGTCGGTTTGAACCGCGCTGCTCGCGCGCAACCGAACTATGTCGTGCCGAAAAGCCGGGATGGACGCCGCTGCAGGATGCGGGTGTGGTGAGGTGTTTCCATCATGAATAACATGCATACGACCCGAACAACGGAACCGCTCGTCACCATTGACGATATATGTGTTTATTTTCCTGTTTCTGGTGGCGTCTTCAGCCGTTCCAGACAGCTGCTGCGTGCCGTCAATAATCTCAGCCTGACGCTTAACAAGGGTGAGTGCCTGTCGATCGTGGGTGAATCCGGCTGCGGTAAATCCACCCTCGCGCTTTCGATCGTGGGGTTACAGAAGCCGACCAGCGGCGAGATTTACTTTGAAGGCCGCCCGATCACGGGCAGAAACGAACCATCGCGGCTCGAACGTGCGCAAATGGCGCAAATGGTGTTTCAGGATCCGTTTGCATCGCTCAATCCGCGTCAGACGGTATATACCTCCCTTGCCGCCCCGTTGCGGCTTCATGGCGTGGTATCGCGCAGCGAAGTGGATGGACGGATCGAGGAGATCTTGCGCCTCGTCGGTTTGAAGCCTGAGCATGCGAGACGTTTTCCGCATGAATTCTCCGGAGGTCAGCGTCAACGCATCGGGATTGCGCGGGCGCTTTTGCTCAATCCGAAGGTAATTGTTCTCGATGAACCTGTCTCTGCGCTCGACGTCTCCATTCGTGCACAGATCATCAATCTATTGCTGGAGCTGAAGGAGAGGCTGGGCCTGTCCTATATCATGATCAGTCATGATCTGAGCGTCGTGGAACATATGAGCGACCGTGTGGCGGTCATGTATTTCGGGCAAATTGTGGAAAGTGGCCCTTGGGATCGGATTTTCTCCAATCCAACCCATCCTTACACAAGACGATTGATTTCGGCCATTCCCGACCCAATGACCGAGCTTTCCGGAGGGCGTCTTCTGGATGACAGAACCGCTCCGGAAGCACCCGAAGGCTATGCTTTCTATCCGCAGAGTTTCGGTAAACATGATGTTCATGAGGTGCCGCCGCCCACACAATTCATCGATATTGGCGGTGGACAGCACATTCGCGTTATTGAGAGGGGATAAGCTAATGACTGCGCGCCAATTCGCAATGCAGCTCTTATAACTGTCGTAAAATTGCCGGAATGGCCGGGCTAAGAATTCGAATTCTTCATGGCTGAAGGTTAAAATCTTGCGCGTCTTACTTGTTGAAGATGACATTATATTAGGGCGTTCTCTCTCTCAAGTACTTGAGAAACATGCTTATGGCGTCGATTGGGTTCAGGACGGCGAGGCGGCGGTCGAGGCCTTGGCGACGCTCGACTACAGTATTGTGGTGCTCGATGTTAATTTGCCGAAACTGAGTGGCATTGATGTTCTGCGGAAAGTCCGGCAAACCGGCAACAGCATACCGATCCTTTTATTGACGGCTCGAGATCTGCCACAGCAACGGGTCGAGGGGCTGGACAGTGGCGCCGACGACTATCTCACCAAACCATTCGATCTGGAAGAACTGCTCGCCCGTTTGCGTGCGGTGATGCGACGGCGCGATGGTCGTGCAGACAGTATTTTGAAAAGCGGCCCGATTGAAGTTGATCCGGCGGCAATGGTTGTTCGCGGTAGCGACGGCCCAATTTCCGTTACCGCGAAAGAGTTTCAGCTGTTGAAACTGCTGATGGAACGCGCAGGTAAATATGTGACCAAGCGCGATATCGAATATGCGCTTTACAGTGCGGGAAGCGCGATTGAAAGCAACACGACCGAGGTGATTATCTACAATCTGCGCAAGAAATTGGGATCGGAATTCATCACTTCGATGCGCGGTGTCGGATATATGGTTGAACGATGAAACAGCCCACTTTGACGTGGAGCCTGTTCATCCGCGTTGCTCCGACAATTCTGATCGCACTCGTTATTATCGGAGTGTTCGCTTTCCAGAGCGCGCTGCGCGAAATCAATCATATCTATGATGCGCAGCTGATCAACGATGCCAATGTGCTGTGGAATCTGCTGCAGAAGCCGCTGCAAAAGCACAATTTCAATGAGGCGCGTCAGTTCAAGGATCTCGATTTTGCCATGGGGGATCAGCTGGCGTTGAACGAAGACGTGGACGACTATGCGGATGCGCATATGTTTCGGGTCTGGAAGAACGGGGGGGTAGCTGTCTATTCCACAACGGCGTTTCGTCCCGAACAGCCCTTGTCGGGAAGCGGTTTGTCTGATGTCGTCTATGATGGGGAACTCTGGCGGATTTACACGCTCCAGATACCGGGGGACCAGTTTGTCGTTGAGGTTGGTGAGAAAACCGAACTGCGCAATACACTGGTCTCCAACATTTTGCTCAATCTCGTCATCCCGTTACTGATCCTTGTTCCCTTGATCGGATTGTTGATGTGGTTCGGCATCCGGCGCGGATTGCGGACGATTTACGGGCTCATCAATCAGATACGCAGCCGTTCATCGGACGATCTCTCGTTCATCCCAACGGATGGATTACCGCGTGATCTCACGCCTCTTGGACGGTCCGTCAACCAGCTGATGAGCAAGCTGGATCGCTCTCTGACTGCCGAACGGCGTTTTGCTGACCATGCTGCGCATCAGCTCCGAACGCCTCATGCGGGTTTGAAGTTGTTGCTCCAGATGTTGCAACAATCGGATAATGAAGATGAGCGGAAGGCAATCGTCGCCAGCCTCGTGCAAAGCAACGAGAAGGCAATGCGTTTGATCGAACAGCTTCTACAGGCCGGTCGTGTCAGCTACCAACAGGTTCAGTATAGTCGGTTCAATCTCTATGACATGGCCGCGTCCGTTTTGGCCGAACTGGGACCGGTCATTCGACAGAAACGTCTCGAGATCACCCTGGATGGTATGGAAGATGCATGGGTCGATACCGACGAACCACTGTTACGATTGCTTATTGAGAACCTGATCGAAAACGCCACCAAATATACGCCGGAGGAGGGCGATATTCACGTTTCGCTCCATGAAGCGAGTGAAACGGAATGGCTGTTGACGATCTGTGATACTGGACCTGGTATTCCATCGGAACAACGAGAAGCCGTGTTCCAACGGTTCTACCGTGTTGGCTCCCCGCAGGAGGAAGGAACGGGACTGGGGCTCGCTATTGTCGCGGATATTGCTACGCGCCTTTCGGTGAGAGTGTCGCTGGATGTGCCTGCAAATGGCCGGGGTTTGCGCGTCGACCTCGTTATTGGTAAAGCGGCTGCGGTCTCGTCCCGGCGCTGACTTTCTTTGCATAAAATGCAGATTTTTTAAGAAAACAGGCGAGATTTCAGTTTCGCTTCATTTTCCCATCAGCATCGCCTCAGTTACGGCTGCTAGAAGCCCTGTCAATTAGCAGAGGCCGATTAGATGCATGTATATTGTGACTTTGACGGAACGATTTCGACGCATGATGCAACGGATTATGTTCTGTCTCGTCTTGCCGATCCATCATGGGAAGAAATCGAGGCACAGTGGGCTGCGGGCGAGATCGACTCTGGTGCCTGCATGCGCCAGCAGATTGCCTTGATCAATGCACGTCGTGATGAACTCGATGCGGTTCTGGATGAGATCGAGATCGATCCCGGTTTCATTGCATTCGTCGCCTTCTGCCAATCGGAAAGCTTAGCCGTTACCATTGTCAGCGATGGTGTGGATTATTTTATCCGGCGTATTCTTTCGCGGATTGGCCTCGACTCATTGTCGGTGATCGCCAACCGCTTTGTGGTAACCGAACATATCGGACGCGATAGCTACGCGCTCCTTTCTCCTTACGCCGACAGTGGATGTCGGGCTGCATCAGGCGTCTGCAAATGCAGAGTTCTCGATGTTGCCGTCCCTCGCGTCTACGTTGGCGATGGTCGGTCGGACTTCTGCGTGTCCGGCCGACCAGAACTGATCTTCGCCAAAAAAGCCTTGGCGGATCACTGCCGCAACCAGAATATCCCGTTCACAGCCTATGACGGCTTCCATGATATCACGCGAAATCTGCGCGACCTGTTGCCCGCATTGCGGGAAGAGGAGTTTCCCCAGAGGTTTGCCGCTGCTTGAGTAATCACCGGTCTCGCTGAACTCCCAAACCTATAAGTCCCAACCTTCGTAACGGCAAATCTGCTCACAAGCGGCAAGTCGACGCTCGAAATGCGCCTGTTGCAAAGACAATCACTATCATTCCCAGAAAGCACATCCATGAACAAGACTGTGACTTCCAATTCGTCCCAACCCTATTCGGTTGTTGCCGAAACCGAAAGCGATCTGCGTTTGCTTGAAGAGCTTTATTGCTCGCATGGTGACACGGTCCATTACTCGGAAAATCCCGCGTTTTTCACCGGTTGCGAAGGATCATTTCTGTTCAACGAGCAAGAGACGCCATTTCTCGATCTGCAGATGTGGTATTCGGCGGTCAACTTCGGCTATCGCAACCCGCGTTTGAATGCAGCTGCACATCGCCAGCTTGATACGCTGCCGCAGGTCGCCTCGCAGTATCTCCACCGCGAGAAGGTGGAACTCGCGGCCCTGATTGCGCAGGACGCGCAACGCAAGTTCGGCACTAAAGGCCGTGTACATTTCAATGTCGGCGGATCGCAGGCTGTTGAGGATTCACTCAAGCTGGTGCGCAATTTCAGCGGCGGCAAGAGCCTGATGTTTGCCTTTGAAGGCGGCTATCATGGACGTACGCTGGGTGCGTCGTCGATCACATCGAGCTATCGTTATCGCCGTCGCTACGGCCATTTCTCTGATCGCGCGCAGTTCATCGAGTTTCCGTATCATTTCCGTGGCCCCAAGGGCATGAGCAAGGAAGAGTACGGGCATTACTGCGTTCAGAAATTCGCTCGTTTGTTCGAAAGCGAGTATAATGGTGTTTGGGATCCGAAGGCTGGCAAGTCGGAATTCGCTGCCTTCTATGTGGAGCCGATTCAGGGCACTGGTGGCTATGTTATTCCGCCAATGAACTTCTTCAAGGAACTGAAGAAGGTTCTCGATGAACACGGCATCTTGCTGGTGGTCGATGAAATTCAGATGGGGGTCTATCGCACCGGTAAACTGTGGTCGATTGAGCATTTTGGTGTCAATCCGGATGTCTTGGTGTTCGGCAAGGCAATCACCAATGGCCTCAACCCGTTGTCAGGTATCTGGGCGCGTGAAGACATGATCCATCCGGGTGTTTTCCCTCCCGGTTCGACCCATTCCACATTTGCAAGCAACCCCATGGGCACGGCTATTGCGCTTGAGACGTTGCGGATGCTGGAAGAAGAGAAAGACTATGGCGCGACGATCATGGAGAAAGGCGCCTACTTCCTCGATGGACTGAAGCAGCTTCAGGCAAAACACAAGACAATCGGCGAAGTCGATGGTCTCGGCCTCGCGCTCCGGTTGGAAGTTTGTCAGGAAGACAGTTACACGCCAGACAAAGCCACGCTTGACTGGATGTGCGATGAAGGCATGAAGGGAGACCTTGCTGTTAATGGCAAGAATTATGGTCTCGTGCTCGACGTTGGCGGCTACCACAAGAATGTCATCACGTTGGCTCCCAACTTGCTGATTTCCCACGAAGAGATCGATCTAGCGCTGACACTGCTCGACCAGCTCTTCGTGCGCGCAGCAAAGCGGTAACAAAAATGCAGCTCCATCTTCTTCATCTCGATGACGCGCTGGAGCTGCAGTCCGACTTTATGAGGACGTGCCGCGATGCTGGCGCGTCCGAAATTATGGCCAAGGCTGAAGGCGACTTGCTTCGCCTTTGGGCTCGCCCGGATGAATTGACCAAGTTGAAGAAGCAGCTATCGGATGCTTTTTCAAAGAGGGCTGGAGAGGCTTCCCTGTTCTTCATGGGCTCTGGTGACTTTCATCACATCACATCTCTGTTGCTTGAACTTGCGCTGGAACAGTCGCGTCAGCCGATCACACTGATCCATTTCGACAATCACCCCGATTGGGTTCATTTCAAAAATGGTGTGCATTGCGGGTCCTGGGTCAATCGGGCCGCTGCAAATCCTCTGGTGAAGAAGATCATTACTCTCGGTGTGTGCAGCAGCGACCTGAACCTTCCCGAATGGAAAGGTGCCAATCTGTCACTTTTGAGGGACGAGCGGCTCGAACTCTATCCCTACGACCACGCACCCAGCCGTGTCTGGTGCAGTTATGGTGCTGGAGCGAGCCATTCCCACAGAAGGGGTTACATTGATTGGCGAACGATTGCCGATTGTGGAGAGGCAGATTTCGTATCACGTCTGATCTCCCGTATTGGTACCGAAGCTGTTTACATCACCATAGACAAGGATGTTCTGGCCCGCGACGAGGCCGTTACGAACTGGGATCAGGGGCAGATGCGGTTGCCGTTTCTGTTGGAGGCTCTGCGGGTAATCAGCGGACGTCATCGCATCGTCGGGGCTGATGTGATCGGTGATTATTCGCGACCCATTTATCGTGGACCGTTCACCCGCCGGATCGTGAAAAATATCGAGGTCATGCTTGATCAGCCCGCCGGACCTGATGCCATGGAGCACACAATCGCGGTCAACAGCGCGCTCAATCACCAACTTCTGCATGCATTGAGCGGGATGATGGTGCAATGACCGGAACGCTTTCCTTGTCGATGCTGGCACTGGTGATTTTCTGCATCCTTACGGAAGTGGGGCGCGAAGTCTGCTTCAAGTTTGCGGCGGATCGCGCGCCCGACATGTGGCGAACCCTTTTGCTGCCGGTCACGTGGCTGGGTGTGGTTTTCTGGGCGGTGGAATTGTTCTGCTGGATGCTGGTGCTGGAACAGGTTCCTCTGTCAATCGCCTTTCCCTTGATGGCGTTGAGTTACGCGGCGATGGTCGCCGCCGGGTCCTTATTCTTTTCCGAAAAGATCAATCAGCGTCACGCCTTCGGAGTTTCATTGATCACGATTGGCGTCGTTTGCGTCGGCCTGACAGGGCTTTGAGAAAGTAGAATTCATGAATCTCTCCGATCCGTTTTCATTCTTTATGCCGGGAACCAACGGACAGGCCGTATTACTGGTTCACGGCATGACGGGTGCTCCGGCGGAGATGCGCCTGGTCGGGCGACTTCTCAATCGACGGGGCTTTACGGTCTATGCGCCTCTTCTTGCTGGACACGGAGAAAGCGAAGCGTCATTTCGCAAAAGCCACTGGCGCGACTGGCTTGATAGTGTCGAAGAAGCGACGGAAAAGCTGAAAGCCTATGCGGACACCACCTATGCAGCTGGTATCTGTGTGGGGGGAAAGCTGGCGCTTTTGTCCGCGCATCGCAATCCAGGTTCCATAAAGGCTGTCGCACTTTATTCTCCGTGCTTTCATTATGATGGCTGGGGGGTACCTTTCTTTTATCCATTTCTATCCCGGCAAATCGGCTGGCTGGCGCATGTACCCTTTCTCAATCGCCTGAATTTTTCCGAAACTCCGGCAATGGGCATCAAGGATGATCGGTTGCGCCGCCTCATGACAGGCATGTCGGCAGAAGGTGTGCTGGAACATTTCCCCGGGACCGGGATTATTGAAATGTATCGTCTGGGACAGGCATTTCGACAGCAGCTTCCTGCCATTCGAATCCCAACACTCATTCTCCACGCGCGTGAAGATGATCTGAGCAATCCAAGACAGGCAGAATATATCGCCCGACATCTGGGAGCACCAAGCAGCCTGCACTGGATTGAGGACAGCTATCACATGATTCATGTGGATCGGCAGCATCGTTCAGTCGCGGATTTCACCGCCAGCTATTTCGAGGGGCAGAATGCTTGCGAGCTTGTTTGACGGACTGCCAGCGTGCACGCCTGTACTCATCGGCAAGACGGCGCTTGCTGAAACGCGCGTTGTCGCCTCCATAGCCCATATCGGCCGCGAGGCCTGGAACGACTGTTTTCCCAACGAAATCGAAAACTATGATTATCTGCTAGCAGTCGAACAGGCTGGTATTGAGGGTTTTCACTGGCGATATGTCACGATTGTTCAAAACGAGCGCATTGTTGCCGCAATGCCCGCTTTTCTGACGGAGTATCAACTTGATACGACATTGGAGGAGGGGCGTATGCGCCGGCTGGTGCGCGGCGTCCGGCGGTATTGGTCGAGCTTTCTCACATTGCGTCTCGCCTGTCTAGGATCGCCCTGCACCGAAATTGGAACCCCCGGATTTCATATGTCCGTCGCGCCGGAGATGCAGCCGGTTTTGCTAAAGCAACTCCTTGAAGGCTTTAACCGAATGGCCGATGCTGAAGGCTGCGCCCTTCGTGGCATCAAGGATGTGCCTGAAACACTTCCCGACGTCTTGCAAAATGTGTTTGCAGCGGGTGGTTATGCCGTCATGCCCGGTCTGGCAACCGCATGGCTGGACATAGACTTTGCTTCGATCGAAGACTATCTGGCGCGGCTTTCACCTGGAACACGCAAGGATATGCGCCGCAAGTTGCGCAGCCGTGATGCAGTGACTGTTGAGTATCACTCGGATATTGCCGATTTTTTGCCACGCTTCATGGAGCTTTATAATCATACGCGTGAACGAAGCGAATGGCAGTTTGAAGCGCTCACTAGCGCCTATTTCACGGGAATATTACGGCAGATGCGCGGACGGTCTTTCTGTACCGTCTACAAGGTTGAAGAGCAAATTCTAGCAGCGAACATTTTCGTTTGCGATGAACAGGTGCTGATCGACAAATTCTTCTGCATGGATGCTGAGGCTGGACGCAAATACAATCTCTATTATCTCAGCTGGTTCAACAATCTCGAATACTGCCTCAAGCACGGTATGCGCCGCTATCAAAGCGGGCAGGCATACTATGAGAACAAGGTCAGGCTTGGCAGTCGTCTGACGCGCAATGCGATGTTTTTCCGGCACCGCAATCCCATAATTCAGGCCGTGTTGAAACTGGTTTCACCGATGTTTGCAGTCGATGAAACACTGGAGGCGAAGTCGTGAAAAGTCACGTCGCGCTCTGGATCGCCATTCCGGTCTTCAACACATTGGCGCAGATTTTTGTGAAGTTTGCAGCTGAACATCTGGACCAGATCACAACGGCAGGCTTTGGGTGGGTAATCGCTGCGGCAACTTCGCCATGGATGCTGGCGGCCGTGGCGGTGGAAATTGCGTGCTTCTTCTTCTGGATGAAAGTGCTTGCTGATTTCGATCTCAGCAAGGCTTTTCCGATTTCAGCCATCAGCTATGTGGCGGTGCTGGCCGTCAGCTGGCTTTGGTTTCAGGAACCAACCTATCTTTTGCAGATAGCGGGAAGCATCCTCATTCTGTCAGGGGTCTGGTTGGTCTCCACCGCCGAACAGGTTGAAGAAGAATTATCAGAACCGGAGCTCAAATGACCGGCTCAATATGATGCCGATGGAATTTTGATTGGGTGATCCGCCTTGCGTGACAATTGGACTGTCGGCGGCGTCGCTCACCAGCCGTTCAAACTTGTCATAAGCCTGAATGCTCATAGTATCGGTTAGCTGGTAAGTGACGCTCGCCACAACGCCAACCGATTTCACACCTCCGCGTGCATCATAGGCGGGCAATAGAGCCCCATTTGCCACTTCATTAGCGCTCACGCCGAAATTGTTTTGCATATAGGTTGCGTTGGCAAAGGAAAGGCGAGGGCCCACTGAGAAAATCAAATCCTTGCCTGCGCGTTGAAACCAATCGGCCCCCAGATCGGCTACAAAGCCGTCATCATGCCGTAATCCCTGTCGGGCTTCGACACGAAAGCGCAGTTTGTCCTGAATGGCCCAATATTGTGCGAACGCGCCTGCATCCACGCTCCAGCGGATTTCGTGCAACCCTTGCAGGCTTGGGTCGTCAGAGGGCTTGCGATTGCCGCGAAGACTGACAACCGGTCCGATCTCGACGCCACCCAATTCAAACAGCGAATAGTCGATATTGTCGTCGGGAGCGCTAAGGTCTGCTGCTTCACCAAGGCGACGGATATCGAAAGAGGGCACAAAGCTGAACGACTTATCGTGCGCGCCCTCGTAAGACGGGCCATACTCGGTGCCAGCGCCAAGCGTAATGATCCAGCCGCGCGGTTCTAGCGGAGCGGACGAAGTTGATTGATCGGCAGCCATGACATTGGAGGTCACAAACAGGCAGGCCAATGCTGCCCCTCTGTACACACAACGATTGATCTGCCTCATCGGCCTGAAACTCCTTACGCCAAGCCGTCACAAATCTGCATCGGACCTTAATTCCTTGCAGTCTACCACAAATGGATAGGCAATCCACGAGGAGTTTTCTGCGGTAAGGTTGCCTTTCCACATCTCTGACGAACTGGTTAAAGGCATTGGCAGGTTGCCCGCTCCGTCTGTAGTGATGAAGCGGGTAACCAGTTCTAGCTACTTTGGCGGAGCCACTGCAACATAGACGACGGAATGTCCGTTATACTTCGGCTCGAACCAGTTTCCGTTACAATCCTTGTAGTTTATGCCGTTGACAGCAACATTGGTACAGTCTGGCGGAACATTGGCGATGACCGTGCCAATAGCGACGGCTGCGGCGGTGCCAACTATGGCCGCGGCTGCCGGATCCCAACCTCCATTCCAATAACCCGGCCAATATGGACCTGGCGGTGGGGGAGGAGGCGGCGGCAAAGGATGTGGTCCAGGTCTGGGCGGAACTGGCCCGGGACCCGGGTGTGGAGCAGGACCCGGCCCGGGATGTGGTTTCGGTGCCGGATGAGGTTTTGGATTGGGGCCGGGATGTGGAGCCGGCACCGGATGATGCGCTGGATGCAGGCCCGGCGCCGTTCTTGCATGCGGAACATTGCCACCGCGAGGGCGCGGCACCGATGGATTGAAGCGGGGCTCAAAATGTGCTGGCCCGTTAAAGCCGCCCATCCGGGGACCATGAAAGCCTCCGCCACCACCGAAGCCATGCATTCCGCCGCCGCCCAAATTCATGCGCGGCATGCGCCCGCCAAAGGCTCCACGAGCCTCGGCAATCTGGGGGGCAATCATAGCCGTGGCGAACAAAAGTCCTATCGTGATACGAAATAGTTTCATTGCGGATTCCCCTCTTCCAGGAAGCGGAGCTTTTGCGCGTTGGGCGGTGGCGTGAATTCAAAAACACTCGCCTGAATATCGGGCGTTTCGTTCCAATTGAGAACAGCTGTCATACGCGGGCGGGTCTGATCGTCACGATCCACAAGCGAAACCTTGAGGGGCAAAGGTGGGCCGTCTGAAGCAATCCAGACTTCGAAATCCTGATCACTGGTGCGGTAAGCCCAATGATCCGTTGGCTTGCCATTCACCGTTGCATTACCAGCGTGAAAGCCTTCGACAATCTCTTTGATAGGCGCGTCTGGTGTGCCCCAAGCAAATAAATCCGCCAATGGGAAAGTCAGATGATATTTCTGAGCGGCTTCTTCAAGCGTTTCCTTGATCGTCGCGGGTGCTGGAGCCTGAGCATAAGTATTGCTGTTTGGCGAAACGTAGGTGAACGTCGTTCCGTTATAAATGAACTCACCCTGCACCACATCAGTTTTCAGATCGATACGGAGTTTGTTCGGTCTTTCAACCTCATAGGTAATCTCGCCGCCAATCTCCAGTTTCTGGTCGGTATCCAGAACGGCGTCCACAATCGTTTGAGATTCGAGGGAAAATTTCTGCAAGGATTGCAAATGCTTCCCCATATTCTCTAAGGCTTGAATCGAAGCGGGTTCGATCCTGTCGGAAGCAGCCTTGCCGTCTTGTGCGGCAGATATGGTAATCATGCCGAGCAAGAATAGCCCGCTGACTGTACATCGGAGAATGCGCCTGTTGATCGGCATTGGAGTCCTCCTTGAGTGTTTATGGACTGCGGATAATGGCACGTGGAATGAAAGGTCATTCGAAGGCATAGACCTTCTTCCAATCATTCTTCATGTCGACGATGACCCAATTTCGTTTCGGCGCTTCGGTCAGAGCTTTGTCCAGCTTGCCGAATGACGACTGCCGGTCATAGGCATATTCCCGGTCTCCGTCGGTGTGATGGATGATGATACCGAGGCTGTTGGGAGAGGTGGTGCCCCAACGCAGCATTTCGTAATCACCATCGGAGTTGCCAGCGATAAAAATCGGCTTCTTGCCGATGATGCGATTGATGCCCACCGGTTTGCCGGGACCATCATCGATGAAATCGACCTCCGGCAAGCGTTTCAGGACGGGCTGGTCATTCTCGACGGCATATTGGGTTTTGATACTGCTGCCGATCACCTGCTCCGCAGGAATGCCATAGGCCTTTTCGGTCATGGGACGCATGAATTCCACGCCACCGCCTGACACGATGAATGTTTTGAAGTCATGAGCGCGCAAATAATCAAGCAGCTCGCGCATAGGCAGGAATGTCATTTCCGTAAAGGGCTTACCTGTCTTTGGGTGTTTCGCCGTTGCGTACCAATCTGTGACGATCTTGTTGAACTCGTCCGTTGTCATGCCGGCATGGGTCGCCATGCCAAGCTCCACCACGCCCTTCTCGCCACTTTTCGCGATACCTGCCAGATCGCCGTTGAGGATGGATTTGAACGGTTCCGTGGTGTTCCATTCCGGATGATCGGGAGCCAGTGCCTTGACCCGGTCCAGCATGAAAGCCAACTGAAAATAATAGGGTTGCTCCGTCCAGAGTGTGCCGTCATTGTCGAACACGGCAATTCGGTCAACAGGTGCTACATAATCTTTATTGCCTTCCTTCGTTACCTTCTCGACGAAGTCGACGATCTGCTGTCTGGATTTACTGTCATTCCAGTTGGAAAGCTCTGCGGCCCATGCTGATGTAGATATCTGCAATGTGACGATCAGCACCAACAGCGTAAGCAAACGCATGAACTTCTCCCTAGTTCGTTGGTCTTTTCACGCACCGAAATCCGACATGGCTTGTGGATGTGTCTTCGGGTTCTGCATGGCGCGCAGCCGGACGATAGC
This sequence comes from Ochrobactrum sp. P6BSIII, assembly GCF_014138065.1. NCBI lineage: Bacteria > Pseudomonadati > Pseudomonadota > Alphaproteobacteria > Hyphomicrobiales > Brucellaceae > Ochrobactrum > Ochrobactrum sp. P6BSIII. The sequence continues at coordinate 41,689 of NZ_JACGXB010000007.1, forward strand.
GCCGGCAATAATCAGGCGAACAGAGGTGAGAGCCGCCCTTCAGCACACGTCTGGCGATGCGGATATCGGGTTGCTGTGGGTCCAAACTCGCCAATGCTTCGCCCCCACGGGGGTTGCTGGGTATGCAGCAGGGACTTGCAGCCGGTTGCGCATGTTGCGTTGTCCAGTAATCATTGGTCCATTCCCAGACATTGCCGATCATGTCGTAAACACCATAACCGTTGGCGGGGAATGACCGGACTGGAGATGTTCGCTCACGCCCTGCTGGTTTCGTGCTTTTCACGGGAAATACGCCTTGCCACGTGTTGGCCATGGCAACGCCATCTGGCATCAGTTCGTCGCCCCACGCATATTCCACGTCCTCGTGCCCACCTTTGGCTGCGAACTCGAATTCTGCCTCGGTTGGCAAATCAAGACCCGCCCACTGAGCATAGGCAAGTGCATCACAATGGGCCACGTGAACGACAGGATGATCGAGCTTACCGCGTAAATCGCTGAGCCCGCCCAATGGCTTGCGCCAGTTTGCTCCGAATTTGAATTTCCACCATTGGCCTATATCGCAACCTTCGACCCGCTTTGGCGACGTGAATACAAGTGAGCCTGCGCGCAGCATTTCGGGCAGAGCGCCGGGATAATCCCGTGGATCGGGTGCTTTCTCCGCCATCGTGATATACCCCGTTTCTTCAACGAAGCGGGAAAACTGACGATTGGTGACAGGTGTTGTGCTGATCCAAAATCCGTCCACCTTCACCGGGTGTCGCGGCGCTTCCTCGGGATAATGGTTGTCCGACCCCATCTGAAACGTCCCGCCTGGAATCCAGGCCATTTCATCTGAAGCCTGCTCGGAATAACGTTTGCTCAAAGCGTTCATACCCATCGTCATCCTCCGCGAAATTGTACAAAGGTTGCCTTGGTGTCGTTCTGGCAGGAAGTACGTTACGGTAAATCAGCAAAGTGTATCAGGGGTTCAGCGCGACAAGGGCAGGTGGCTTTGTGGTGCTTTTACGCGATATACGGTTCTCAACGCCGCGAGCCAGGATACGGCGATCAATCTCTTCCGGGGCGCTATTTCCATAAAGCTGTCGTTGTAGGATCTTGACTTGCGTGGCCAGTGACGTGTCACCTGCTGCCCGCGCCCAATCTTCAAGGGAGGCGTATCCCTTGCGACGCGTCCAGGCTTCCAGCGCAGCGTTGATTTGTGGATAATTCGCCGTTTTGATAATGCGAAGTGTCTGTCTTTTTTGCCTACCGATCGAGTTTCGCCGCCGCTCATTCCATTTGTGCAGAAGCTTCGAAAGCCGCGCCCGATATCGCAAAGCGACGGCCAGAACGACAGCGACCAGAAGCACGGCTAACGCCAATATCCAAAGCACCTGCCGACTTGGCATGTTCTTGTCTGCGGGTTCAACGGGTGTCGCAGATTTCGCTGTATTTGGAGCGACCGTAACGGTTGTCACCGGTAAAGTTGCGATCTGAACTTGCTGTGATTGCACATCAAACCAGTGATAGGAAACCGCCGGTAGCGTGAAAGTGCCAGGCTTGGAAGCCGTGTAGACGATGGTTTCGACGCGACGACTTGCTGTTTGTCGCCCCGCTGGAACATTGTCCGCCACAGTGGCCGGCTTTACATACTGGTCCAGGCCTTGTGAGGTGCCAACATTGACAGGCGGAATGGTGATCGCCACCGTATCCGTTGCGGTAATAGTAAGTGTTCTGACCAGAGCGTCTCCGGTCTGTAATTTATCCGGAGGCCTATCGAAACTTTGTGTCAGTTCCAAAGACCCGGCAGCAAATTCAGGCTGTCCATCCTGTTGGGCAGCGTCGACGCTGAAGGACATCGGTGCGCTCGTCGCTGTTGTGTGCTTGCGATTTCCATCCTCAAGATAGTCGAACGAAATCTCGATTGCGGGAATGCTATAACTCCCGCTGACTTGGGGTATAATAGAATAGCGCTTTTGAATGCCGCTGAATTGAACGCCATTTATGGTGTCTGTGACGTTCTGGGATCGTTCATCAGGCAATGTCACCAGAGCGTGCGGCAGCGCGAACAGGGGGAATTGTGGAGGCGAGGTGAAAAAACCCGGAGCAAGCACATTCAGCACGAGATGAACTTGTTGGCCCGGCACGATTGTGCCGGTTTCTTCGATCTTGGCACGTATGATAGGTTCCTGCGCTGAGGCATCACTGACGAGAAATTGGGTTGTCAGAAGAAGGCCGAAACCGATGAGGCGAAACAAAATCCTCATTTGGTACCGCCTTCTGCTTCAATCGAAAACCGGCGTGCCAGCATGGCGGCCGGGCTGACAGCAATGTTTTTGATCCACATCTGAGAAGTTTGTTCAGACATGGCAATTTCAACATCTTTGCCTTCTTTGCCCTTGTCATCAAACTGGACGCTGTCAGGCTTCAAATCGGGATCTTCTGTCTGATCCTGCTCCTCATTCTGCTGTGCTTGCAGGAGACGTTTTGCCGTCGCGAGATTGGCCTGAACATCTTCCGACTTTGGGTTTGCCTGAAGTGCTTTCTCGTATGCGGAAACAGCTTCAGCGAATTTCTTCAGATGCATCAGCGCATTGCCTTGGTTGTACCAGCTCTGCGGGCTGTCGATGATGGCAAATGCATTGATGGCTCCCTGATAATTCCCGGCCCGGTATTCGGCGACACCACGCCACATGGGATTGCGAAACAACTTCGCGGCTTTGGAAAAATCTTTGTTTTGAAAAGCAATTCGTCCCTGCTGGTCCTGCGTCAGCCACATATCTTCGAATGAACCAGCGCTTGCCGGATCGTTTCCGATTAAATGAATGGCAATGATCATGCCGCCAAGTCTGACAACCCAGCCGCGTCGGAACGTGAGGGCAAACAGCAGCGCCGCCGGGATGAGAAACCACCATCCGCTGTCGCGCCATCGGCTTTCCTTGTTCCATTGCTGTTGTGCAAAGTTTCCCTGTATCTGTGCCGTAATCCATCGAACATCGGCATCGTCGTCAGTGACGGTTGTGACTGCAATAGTGTTTGAGGCGCGCAGTTGTGCCATGCTTTCAGCATCGAGTTTGGTAACGAGGCGCGTACCACTGTCTGATGAAAGAAAGCCACCGTCGCCGGTCTTGATCGGCCCACCATCCGCCGTACTGATGATCAACACCACAACGCCATTATCCCGTTCATCGCCCAGCGATTTGATGGCTGAGGTTTCTACTCCGTCTGTCATGAACAATATTGTTCCGGAAGAACCGTCTTCCTTCAGTAGTGCGGCTGCGCGGATAAGTGCTGCGCCCGTATCCTTTCCGGGACGCGGCATGATACCCGTTGAAAGCGCATCGGTATAGGATTCAATCAGATCGGCGTCATCGGTGAGGGGTAGAACCAGATGTGCTGTGCCTGCGTAAGCAATCACGGCCGTTCTAGCCCCAGCGCGACTTGCCAGAATATCGTGGATTTTGAGCTTGGCCCTTTCGATGCGGCTGGGGCTGACGTCAATGGCATCCATTGTCTGCGAAAGATCGACCGCGATCACCAGTGATGCCGTGTCATGCACGAAAGGTGGTGTTTCCTTATCCCAGCTTGGACCGGCGATTGCGAGGATCATGATGACCATAATGAGCGCTAGAAGTGTCGCTGGCTGAAAACGCCGCTTGCTGTCTCCTTCGATAACCAGTCGCTCAAGCAGATGTGGAGCAATCATGTTTTTCCACTTCTGCCTGACGTTTGAAGACCGCGCCGCAAACCAAACCAGGGCAAGTGGCAGTATCAATAAAATTAGCCAGGCCGGGCGCAGGCAGTGAAAGTCGGAGGTCATACCGCTGCTCTCCGCACCATTCGTGCCTGTGCAACACTAAGACAAAGAGAAAAGATCAATATCATCAATGAAAGTGCTGCCGGATACTGGAACAGCTCCCGTCGCGGTCGCCATGACAACTCTTTTTGTTCCTGTGGTGTTATACTGTCCAGCATCTCGTAGATGGAGCCCAGACTGGTCTGATCCTGACCGAATGAATAGCGTCCACCCGTTCGCGTGGCGATGGCCTGTAATGTCTGTGTGTCGACCTTATCCTCGCCGGTGGCGTTTGGGTCACCGATTGCGACAGTGTGAATAACGATGTGGCCGTCTTTGGCGATTTCTGCGGCTTTTAGAGGCGGCATCTTGCTCGCAGTATCGTTGCCATCGGAGAGCAGGATAAGCACTTTCTCGGGCACATCCGATTTCTCGAACATGCGAATAGCAAGGCCGATAGAGTCGCCCATTGCGGTTCTGGGACCGGCTTCGCCCGGCACGAGAGAGCCGATCATTGTCCGTATTAAATCGTGGTCCATCGTGAACGGCGCTAGCGGATAAGGGGCGTCGCCAAAGGCAATCAACCCCAGCCGGTCGTATGCCCGCCTTGCAACAAAGTCCGCTACCACTGTTTTGACGGCGTTGATCCGCGTGTCCAACGCACCGCTTGGTGTCGCAAAATCGCGTGTGTCCATCGATTGGGAAAGATCGAGCGCTAGCAATATATCGCGCTGCGGTATCGATTTGGTAATCGGCGGTTCGATGAGTTGCGGTCGGGCGAGCGCCAAAACCAGCAAGCCCCAAGCGAGTAGATCAAGGACGATCTGCCACCAGCTTCGCCGCGGAATGATCGATCCCACCGTTGGCTCAACACCTGCTGCTCGTGCGACATCTTTGAAGAAGGGCAGTCTGATTGAAGCGGCCGATACCCGATGGCTTGGCAGAAGCCACCAGAGAAGCAGCGGTACTGGCAATAGAAGCAGAAGCCATGGATGATCGAGTTCATACATGATGCCTCTCGATCCAAAGTCGCGCCTGACTGACGATCACAGGCAAGTCCTTTGTCGGTCCCGGTTCGTATTCCTGACCCGTCAGGAGTGCCTTCAGATCAGCTCCGAGCGGCTCTGAACTGTGCTGCTCGAGGAACCCAACCCAGCGACTGCCAGATAGAGTTGCGACGTCGATGCGAGGCCATGCGGATAGTGCCGTGCGCTTCAGCAGTTCGGCAACTTCTATTGCCGGTGACCGTGCTGAGAGTGTGTTGTTGGAAATGATCTCGAGAGCGTGGAGTGCTTCACGCCGATAGGCGTTGCGTCGATAGCGGACGAACCATCGAACGATGAAGATGGCAATTGCCAGGAAGAGCAGGGCCGCCAGTAGTCCCCATCCCCATGTTTGCGGTAGCCATGAAATTGGCGGTGGAATAGCAATGTCGTGGAGCGACCTAAGAGCGGTCTCTGTTGCTTGATCCACTATCGCCTCCTTTGGCGCCACATGGACTTCTCAAGGAGGTTGCGTAATTGTGGTGCGGTTTCTTCTGCCGCAGAGATGGGCAGCATTGGTAGCCCGAGTTCGCGTTGCCAGGAGCGGAATTCGCGCCCGCGGTTACGCGCGAAGCTATCGATGGAATTGCGCATTGGTCCTTTGCCAAAAGTCAATTCGGCCTGTGTGGTGCCGCCACTGACGACCAGTTCGCCGCTCTTCGGCAGATCAAGCAGAAATGGATCATAGACCAACAGGCAGATCACATCATTGCGGCTCGAAATCTGGAGCAGGTAATCGCGTGTCGTATCGTCATGGCCATCGAAGTCGCTGACCACGATCACGAGATAGTCGTGATAGGCGATGGCGCTGACGTGATGCAAAATGTCATTCAACATGGATGGAGCGGGATCAAGCGCATAGCTGGCATTGAGTGCAGCGTTTTTCTCCGCAATCTGGTTGGCTAGGCCGATCACCGCATTGCGACTGCGCTGCGGTTTGATCTGCGCTGTATCTGTATCGCCGAATACGATGCCACCAACACGATCACCCGATCCCAGAATACGCCAGGCGCACAGCATTGCGCATTCCGCTGCACATACGGATTTCATGGCGCGTTTGCTGCCGAAAAACATATTGATGCGCTGATCAACGATCAGGAGGGCAGGACGTTCTTTCTCTTCACTGTAAACTCGCACGACCGGCTTCTTCGTGCGCGCCGTGACGCGCCAATCGATAGAGCGGATATCGTCGCCCGGCAGATATTCGCGCAACTCCTCGAAGGAGAGGCCTCGACCACGTACCGCCGAGCGCATCCGTCCCGCAAGCTGGCGATGGCTGGGCGATTTTTGGACGAAGCTGAGATCACGCGCTTGCGCCTCAAGTGCAACGAGCGCGGAGGTGTCTACGTAAACACCAGTATCGTCGCTCAGGCTTGCGCTCATGACACAGCCACCAGCTCGGTGATGCGATCAATGATCTGGTCGGGCGTTGTGTTTGACGCATGTGCTTCATAGGACAACAGTAACCGGTGCCGGAATACGTCGTGCATGATGGCCTTGACGTCATCGGGCGTAACAAAATCACGACCCTTCAACCAGGCATAGGAGCGCGACATGCGATCAAGGCCGATCACACCGCGCGGGCTCACACCTACCTGTAAAAGTTTGGCCAGATCGGCATTGTATCGTTCTGGATAACGTGTCGCAAAAACCAGTGCGACCATGTATTTTTCAACCGGCTCCGACACTGTAATCGTGCCTATTTCCTTGCGCGCCTCAAAGATGCTCTGCGCCGATAGGCGGGTCGTTTTTTCTTTTGCGGGAGCCTTGTCGTGGGCTTCCTGTTCCTCGCTCCGGTTAAGACGCATGATCGCAGCTTCGGATTGTTCATCGGGATAATCGACCCGAATATGAAGCAGAAATCGATCCAGTTGTGCCTCGGGCAAGGGGTAGGTCCCTTCTTGCTCAATCGGATTCTGCGTTGCCATCACCATGAACAGGTCCGGCAATTGATAGCTCTTTCCACCGACAGTTACTTGCCGTTCTTCCATCGCTTCCAGCAGGGCTGATTGAACCTTGGCGGGTGCGCGATTGATCTCATCGGCAAGAATGAGATTGGCGAAGATCGGACCCTGCTGAAACTGAAAGGCGCTTTTTGCGCCGTCTGAGATATAGATTTCAGAACCGGTGACATCCGCAGGTAGAAGATCGGGTGTGAATTGGATGCGTGAAAGCTCGGATTCGAGATTTTTCGCAAGGCTTTTGATTGCACGGGTTTTGGCAAGCCCGGGGAGCCCCTCAACCAGTATGTGGCCGTTTGAAATCACACCCAGCAATAGGCGTTCGACCATTTGCTCCTGTCCGATGACAGATTGTCCCACACGGTCACCTAGTTTCAGAATGTCATCGCGTGCAGTCATGCTGTGCTCCTGTCGGCGAAGAAACGGCACGCGCTGAAGCGCGTGCCGTCATTTCGAATGTCAGTTCGCTTTGGACTTCGCTGCGTTTTCCTTGATCTTGGCCTCGACATCGCGGGCAATCTGATCTATCGAGAAACTTGCCGGTTCCTGACTAGGCGGATATTCAACGAAGGTCTGAAGGAATTCTGCGGCGTGCATCGTCATCTGTGCCAGCTTGAAATCGTTTCTTGTCAACCAGTCGAAGTACTGGTCTGAAACAATATCGGCGCGCTCATAGGGATCCATGCGCAGATTGTAGAGCTTGGGAACACGCAGCGGCGTGAAAGGCTGTTGCCATACGGCAAACCCGCCGGGATGCTGCATCTCAACGAAGACCGCTTTCCAGTCGCCAAGGCGATAGGCAACGAGAACACCGTCATCGTTGAAATAGGCGAAATCATTGCGAGCGCTCTTGGATTCTTGCCCTGTGAGATATGGCAACTGGTTATAGCCGTCCAGGTGCACCTTGAACTGCTTGCCGCCAATGCTGGTACCCTTGAGAAGGCGATCCTTGATATCGGTATCGCCGGCAACAGCCATCAAAGTCGGGAACCAGTCCAGACCGGAGAACATATCCGTCGACACCTGACCGGGCTTGATATGGCCGGGCCACCGCACCATTGCCGGTACACGGAAGGCACCTTCGAAATTGGAATCCTTTTCATTGCGGAATGGCGAGTTTGCAGCATCCGGCCAGGTGAAGCGGTTCGGTCCATTATCGGTCGTGTAGACGACGATGGTGTTGTCCGCGATGCCCAGGTCATCCAGCGTCTTCAGGAGTTTTCCGACATCACCGTCGTGCTCGATCATGCCGTCGGCATACTCATTGCCGGTCATGCCGCTCTGCCCGATCATTGAAGGGCGAACATGGGTGAACAGATGCATGCGCGTCGTGTTCATCCAGGTGAAGAACGGCTTCTTCTGGTCGACCTGACGTTTTATGAAGTCGATTGCAGCGTCGGTTGTTTCGTCATCGATGGTTTCCATGCGCTTTTTCGTCAGCGCGCCGGTATCCTCGATTTTTCCGTCAGCGCTGGCCTTGAGCACGCCGCGCGGCGAGTTCATCTTGGTGAAGGCTTCATCATCCTTCGGCCAGTTTGGATTTTCAGGCTCTTCTTCGGCATTCAGGTGATAGAGATTGCCGTAGAATTCGTCGAACCCGTGATTGGTTGGCAGATATTCGTCACGGTCGCCCAAGTGGTTCTTACCAAACTGCCCGGTTGCATAACCCAGAGGTTTAAGCGCCTGAGCGAGGGTGACGTCGCGTGCTTGCAGACCAACAGTTGCCCCTGGCACACCGACTTTCGACAAGCCGGTGCGTTTCGGGGTTTGTCCGGTGATGAAGGATGAGCGTCCAGCGGTACAGCTGTTCTCGGCATAATAGTCCGTGAACATCAGTCCTTCATGCGCGATCCGGTCGATATTCGGTGTACGATATCCCATGACACCGAACGAATAGGCGCTGATGTTCGTCTGGCCGATATCGTCACCAAAGATGACGAGGATGTTCGGCTTTGCCGCGGGTTCTGCAGGCGCATTTTGCTGCGCATGAACGGGTGTTACAACCGTCACAGACGTCATTGTCATGACGAGCGCGGCGGTCGCCGAAAGTAGTCGGCGGATAACGGGCTTCTTCATAGCGCCCTCCTCAAAATGGATTGTATCAACATTCCGTGCTCCTGTTCGCGAGGCAAATTGGGATGTCGTCGATGCTCATATCGATGGCAACTTGAAGAAGCTCGAATAATTCTGGGGCGCTCGTAAGTACGTTACAGTAAATACTCTAGTGCAGGTTCGATTGCTGTTGACACTCTCTCGCTGGCAGAGATCGAGTGGCCGCGGTGACACAGGTAGATTTACCGTAACGTACTGCCACGCGCACAAATTGGTGTCATGCTTTACAACCAAATCCGTTGAGGGGAGATCCGTGGACAGTGAACCAGGATAGACCAGTCCGCCGCAACGCCAGCTCAGCATCGAGAAGCGGACTTAGCAAACTCATGTTAAAGCTTCCATCTGTCCGCTCGGAGCTGAAGCAATTCTCCGGGGAGCCGCTGATCGGTCTTTTCGAGGCTTATGACGAAGCCAGCAATATGTTGGAGAGGTTGAGGCGGGATCAAGTTGAAATCACTCCACTTTCCTTGGAATATGAGACAATATGCAAGGAAATAGAAGACGATGTCTTGGAGTATTGCTTATCACATCGCTAGTTCATGCCCCGAAATGGAACATTGTTCTTTAATTATCCGGGAATATTGACAATATTCGTCTGAGGCTTATTTTAATTCCAAACAGCTAATTTATTCTCATGTCGGGTCCGCGAGGGGTGGTATGGCACGGAATAGTAATGCGTTTGATGACCGAGAAATCTCAGATGAGGAAATTAAATCTGCGCTGGCTGACCTGACTGCGGACAAGCGGTTCCGTGCCACGGATCGGGGCAAAGCCATACTCAACTACATCGCGAGCCTTCATTTCGCGGGCTGTGACGACGGAGTAAAAGGATATTCAATAGCGATTGATGTCCTTGGGCGGCCAGAGAGCTTCGATCCTTCTACCGATCCGATTGTCCGTATCGAAGTCAGCCGCTTGCGCGCTGCTCTAGTACAGTATTATGAGGCTTTCGGCAGAGAAAAGCCGATTGAGATAGAGTTGCCAAAAGGCAAGTATGCATTGGCGTTCAACCGTCGTGCCGATGCCGAAGAGGCAACTTCGGATCCTCTTGTGGGGCAAGCCCCGATCCCGCCTCCGTCAATACCGCCCGTAACATTAAGGCGTCGTTTTAAATATCTCGATCTGGCCGTTGCCAGTTTCGCATTGTTAATCTCTTTGGCACTTGTTTATTTTCTGACCAATCGTTCGACGGATACAGTCAAGCCGACGGTTGCAATCGATTTTAGCCCCGAGAACCCTGCCTTTGATCGAGAGGCTGAAAGTGTTCGCGATTCATTGCTGATCGCGCTTGGCAATTTTCACACACTAGCACTTCGTTCCAACGATAGCGGGTCCATAGATCCTCAGATGCGACTTCCCGCCTACACGGTACGCATGCGGTATCGGGTTGAAGACCAGACCAGAAGCATCTGGTGGCAGGTCAATGACGAGGTCAAGAACGTCATTGTGAGTTCAGGTGTGGAAGAGGTGCCGGGATCAGGATTGACCGCGGAGCAGGTGCGGGCGGAACTGTCGTCCGGGCTTTCACAAAAGTTGGCCGCCTCAACGGGCATAATCAATAGCCGGATCGCTACGGATGTGAAGAGCCAGTTCTTTGGCAATGTCTGTGTTCTGAAAGCAGAAATATCGTTGGCGAAAGGTCAGGTACAATCAGACACCCAAAGCTGTCTTGAACGGACGCTGAAGTATGATCCGCGACAGACGGATGCGATGGCAGCTCTTTCCCGCGTTCTTGTCAATTCCAGCGGGTCGGTTATCGCCAAAGATGTGCTCGACCGTAGCCTGGAACTTGCTCAGGAGGCTGTCTCTATCGCACCATGGTCAGATCGAGCCGAATTTGCCCTGATGGAAGCCAATTTTCGCAAAGGCAGGATAGAGGATGCGCTGGAGGCTGGAAAGCGCGCCGTAGCGCTCAATCCCAATAATCTGGAGGTAAAGGCGACCCTGGCACTTGCCTTGTTTGCTAACCAGAACTGGGATCAAGCTATTGCTTTGATTAACGAAAGCGAACAGCAGAAGCGTAATATGGCATTGAAAGCGCGTACAGTTCTCGCGCTTGATGCTGCCCGGCGTGGTAACTGGCATGATGTATTGTTGTTTGCCAATCAATTGCCTCCGCAGAATGATCTGGCAGTTGGATTTCGCTTGGCGGCGCTCGTCCAACTGAGGCCGACTGAAGCGACAGCGGAGTTGAAGGATGTGACGCAGTCTAATCCCGGTCTGCATCAAGCTGTCGGCAACGAGCTGGAAGGAATGAGCGTTCCACGTATGGTTGCGAATGTCATTATGGATCAAATCCAGATTGGGCAGACGAGGGCCGAACTGCCCAAGCCGACGGTGCGGAATTGATTATCGAGCTTGTCTAAGCCGCTGGATGACCGTCGCGTCGAGCCATTGCTTTTAAAAGTTGAAATACGAAGACCTTCGGCGGCGGGGATTTACCGTAACGTACTTATTAAACATTGCGCGAAAAGCGAAAAGAAACGAGTATTGCTAAAAATTAGTATGCGCAGATTCGTAAAGAATACTGAACACTTTGCTCGTGGTCGAGGGGATGTCATGGGTCGAATTTCTCTGCATATGCTGGCACTGGGGGCACTTGTGGGATCGTTTCTTGTTCCGTCTGTTGCGATGAGTGCGGAAGGAGGGGCGGGTTTCTACCTGTTGGGATCGAAGGGCCCCGCAGCGGGCATAACACCTCCTCCGGGCGTCTATTTTCAGAACGACTTTTATTATTATCGGGGAGATCTTGGTGGAAATAAAAGCCTTCCGACAGGCGGTAAACTGGCCGTTGGTGTGACGGGCACGGCAGCCATCGAGATTCCGACCGTGATGTGGGTTTTGCCGGAAACCATTGCGGGAGGCTCTCTCGGTTTGGGCGCATCGCTGCCATTTGGATGGAAGAAGACCGAGGCCGATGTCGTTTTGAATGGTCCGCGCGTCGGCGAGGTTTCGAGGGGCGTACGAGATACGGTTTTTACCATTGGTGACCCCATCGTCAGTGGGTTCCTTGGGTGGCAGACCGGTAACTTCCACTACCAGGTCGGTACATTGGTCAATGTACCTATTGGCGACTATCAGGATGGCGAGATTTCAAACATCGCTTTCCACCATTGGGGCGCAGACATATTTGCCGCTGGAACCTGGTTGGATCCTGCTATCGGTTGGGATCTCTCCGGTGTGGTCGGTATAACATTCAATGCGGAAAACCCTGCTACGGACTATAGAACTGGTAACGAGTTCCATTTTGAATGGGCAGCGGTAAAACACTTCAATGCCAAATTCGATGCGGGATTGGTTGGCTATTACTATCAGCAGCTGTCTGGTGATAGTGGAGACGGGGCCGCCGCCCCTTTCAAGGGCCGTGTGGCGGCCATAGGAGCGACAGCTGGCTGGAACTTTGAGCTGGGGGAAACCCCGCTTTCTGCCCGCGTTAAATATTTCCATGAATTCGCGGCGGAAAACCGTGCAGAAGGTGATGCAGTTATTCTGACATTGTCGATGCCGTTATCGGTCAAAAAGCCAATGGTTTCAGCAGATTGAAGAAAAGCATTTTAAGCGAGCCATGTGCGTTTCTTTCGAAGGCATTCTGCAAACCACCAGTTTCACCATGGCATGATGAGGGAGATGGCTATGCATATCAGATCATTCAATCCCGCCGGATTGGTGGGCTTGGTCGGGATGATATTTTCGGTCCTGACTTGCTCGTCGGCGAATGCTCAGAACGATAAGTTAAGTGGGTTTCCGGCCATGGTGCTGGGCGGGCAGACAGCCAAAGCGACTATCGTTCAATTTAGCGTTCCTTTTGATAATCTTATCAGATTGGCCGACAAGGATGTATCGCTTGGAAAAACAAAACTCGATGAAATTCAAGCGCTCGCCGGAGGCACCGTTCAGGGCCATAGCACGTCATCGGGTAAAACCGCTTGGCTTTGTTACGAGATAACCGGTGATAATTTACCCCGTCGCATCTGGTTTATATCGGACGGTTTGAACAAGAAGAAGGGCGATGGCGCCATTCTCAATCTGATCGCAGCTGAAGTTATAACGGATAAGTCAGCCAAATGTGGGCAGCCCCGTATCGATCTGTCGAACCTCGAACTGCCAATTCCAGCTTTGAAAGATGACAAACGTGCTCTGGAGAAACGTCTGGGCAAGGTAAAAGCCAAGCAATTTGCACGCTATTCAAACGAGCATAAAGTTTCAGGTGAGACGGTGGAGCAATCGCTTGTTTATCGCCTGGATGGCGACCGGATTGCCGGGGTGGCGTTCTCACAAGCCACAGCACAATAGAGATCTTATTGTAAAACATGTTTAGGTTTGAATTGGACGCAGGTGTCGAGGCCGCTGATGGGAAACCGCGTGACCACAGATTTGATCGCCCGAGCGAGAATTGGTGGAAAAGCCGGGCAGCTTATTTTAGGCGGTGTGGTTTCTATCCTATTGATAACGTCGTCGTCCCTTGCTCAATCTTCAAATGATGATGTCGATGAGTTGGCCCGAAAGGTCTCCAATCCGGCTTCATTCATGATCAGTGTGCCGGTGCATTCTGATCTCGATTTCGGCCGGCGAAGCGGGAAGGTGCGCGGCTTCTCTCTGGATATCGAGCCGGTGATACCAATGCGATTTAATGATCGCTGGAATGTCATTTCTCATACAGACATTCCTTTCGTTTATACCAACCCGTTTGGCGAGGGCGGTAGCACTTACGGGCTAGGCGATATCACACAAACTTTCTCATTCACCTCGGCGGCTCATGGCCCGCTAATCTGGGCAATTGGACCGCAGTTTTCTTTTCCAACGGCTACAGATGATCTGCTGGGGTCCGGTAAGTTCTCTCTCGGCCCATTGGGCTTGCTGCTTTATCAAACCAGTTCGGTCACGACCGGTATGTCGGCAAATCATATTTGGTCGGTACTCGGTGCCGGTAGTAGGCCGGACGTAAATCAGACAGAGTTGCAACCGTTTATCGCGTGGCATATCGGTAAAGGCAGGACGATATCGGCCAATCTAGATGCCGACTATGACTGGACAGCCGATCAATGGACTGTGCCTGTTTCGGGCTCGTTCTCAAAGATCGTAAAGGTTGGCGATCAGACCATGAGCCTGTCGCTGGGGGCCAAATACTGGCTCGAGGGTCCTGAGGAAGGTCCCAAATGGGGTATAAAGGCTGGAGTCACCTTCCTGTTCCCCCAAACCGTTAAATAGTGTCATATACACTGGAACACTGCGCGCTTTGACAAGCTTTGCGAAGTCAAAAAATGTGCGCAACAAGACGACAGGTCTTAGAGGTTCGCGACCTTTTTTAAATCATCGATGGCTCCGGGTGCTGAAGCAAATACGTGGCTGCCTTTCATAATGTTTTCTCCATCGACCGGGAATGGATGGGCATAACCGCCTGCTTCGCGCACGAGGCAAAATCCAGCCATGCAATCCCAAGCATGCATGTATGGTTCATAATAGCCCACGAGCCTGCCTGCTGCGACATAGGCAATCATCAAAGCGCCTGAACCGTTGCGAATGAAAGTACCACCGGCTTCCAGAAGGTTCTCCACGATCTTGGCCACGGTTTGTGGAGTAACGTAGTTATTTGCACCGATGCCGGTAACAGCGTTTTGAATGGTCTTCGTTGAATCAAGTTTCAGTGCCTTGCCGTTGAGTGTCGCACCAAGACCTTTTGCAGAAGCATAAAGCTCATCAAAACAAGGCGCTTTGATAACACCAATGACAGGTTCACCATCCTTCAAAACGGCAATCGAAACGCACCAGTTCGGCATGCCATTGACGAAGGGGCTGGTTCCATCAATAGGATCCACCACCCACGTATAACCAGACGATCCTTCGTCTAGCCCATATTCCTCACCGAGAAAGCCGTCGGTTGAAAATTTTTCTGAAACCAACGTGCGAATAAGCTGTTCCACATCACGGTCAGCGATGGAGACCACATCTTGCGGATCGCGCTTGAATTCAATAGTGAGTGCCTCGCGATTGTTGAAATAATCGAGTGCCTTAGCGCCAGCGGCTAATGCAATGTCTTTGGCAAGAGCCAGTCGCGCTTCCAGTTCCTGATTGTTATGGTTCGTCATTTTCTGCTTTCGTCGGAAATAGAGATGGCTACTACGGTCTATTGACTGATAAGGGCGAGTCCACGTGTCTTGAAGTGTATCGAGACGTCGGTGAGTGGCGGCAAGGCCTGCTCCGCTTCTGGATCGACTATGAAGAGTTTGCCATGTTCGGTTTCGATCTCATATTCAATGTGATCTCCCAGATAAGCGGCGTGCGCGATACGGCCCGGAAAATCACCACCAGCCATCGGCTGCAAATTGACAGCGTTCGGGCGGATCGCCAGTTGTGCAGGCCCAGTTCTGGCATTGCGCGCAGCGACACGGTGTGTCAGTGCGCCGATCCGGATAACGGCTTCGTTGTTTTTGGTGGAAATCACTTCGCAGGGAACCACATTCGCCTCTCCCATAAAATCCGCGATGAAAGCGGAGGCGGGGGACTCATAGAGGTCACGCGGGCTGCCTTTTTGAGCAATATTGCCTTCCTTCATCACGATGATGGTGTCTGACACGGCCAGCGCTTCGTCCTGATCATGGGTGACATAGACCGCCGTAAATCCAAGGCGTTGTTGCAACTCACGGATTTCCGTTCGTACGCGTCGGCGCAGTCGCGCATCAAGATTGGAAAGCGGCTCATCCAGAAGCAGAACCTGTGGTTCCAGTACCAAAGCACGAGCCACAGCCACACGCTGCTGTTGCCCGCCCGAAAGTTCCGCAGGCAGGCGATGGCCCATACCGGCCAGACCAACCAACTTCAGTCCTTCTTCCGCACGTTCACGCGCCTCTGCCTTCTTGAAGCCGGAAGATTCCAAGCCATAGGCAACATTGTCCAGCGAACTCATATGTGGAAACAGCGCGTAAGACTGGAACACCATGGAAACGTCGCGTTCATTGGCAGGAAGATTTGTGACGTCTTTTCCACCGATCAGAATGCGTCCCGACGTTGGGTGTTCCAGCCCGGCGAGCAGGCGCAGGGTGGTTGTCTTACCGCAGCCGGATGGTCCCAGCAGGGTGACCAGCGTTCCCGGCTCAACAATGAGGGACAAGTCAGGCAGGGCGGTGAAGCTTCCAAATTTTTTGGAGACGTTCTCGAAAGTCACGGAGCCGGGACGGATCGTAGTCATGCTACTTTCTCCTGATTAACGGTTTTGACGGGCGTGACTGCGGCAACACGATTTTCTCGTCTGAGTTTTCGTTCACCGACAAGCATCTGGAACCCAGTAATGATGACGATCATCACCACAATCAGCATTGAGGAGTAAGCGATGGCGACCCCGAATTCGCCATTTTCGACAAGTCCAACGATATAGGATGTTGCCATATTGTATTGAGCCGAGACCAGAAAGATCACAGCACTGATTGACGTGATGGCGCGCACGAATGAATAGACCAATGTGGCAGTAATGGCCGGGCGCAAAAGCGGCAGAATGACTTTGCGAATGGTCCGGAAACTGTTGGCTCGCAAAGTCAGCGATGCTTCGTCGAGGCTTTTGTCGAGCTGGCTCATTGCCGCGACGCCGCCGCGAACGCCTACTGGCATGTTACGGAAGACAAAGCAGGCAATAAGGATTGCCGCAGTGCCCGTCATTTCGAGTGGCGGCAGATTAAACGCCATAATGTAGCTGACGCCAATCACGGTGCCGGGAATAGCAAAGCTGAGCATCAGCGCAAATTCGAACACATTCCGCCCGACAAAACGCTGGCGGACAATCAGATAGGCAGTGAGCAGGCCAACGGCGGCCGTAAGCGGTGCCGAGAGCAGAGAGATTTCCATCGTGGTCCAGAAGGAGTTCCAAGCGACGCCGGTCCATGCGATGCCGTTTTCGGTCCAGCTAATGGAAAAAGCGCGTGCATAGTGCTCCAGCGTCAGGGTGTTATCCAGCCCCCACTGGCGCACAAAGCCGCCAATGAGGATCATGAGATAAACGATGACAGTGAACATCATCCATGGAATGACCAGTGCATAGACGCCGATTTTCAATCCACGCGGCAGGGCGGCGTGCACGCCTGAATCGCCCTTGCCGGTAACGGTCGCAAAATTCTTGCCCGCCAGCCAAAGGCGCTGGAT
The DNA here is from genome assembly GCF_014138065.1 of Ochrobactrum sp. P6BSIII. Classification (NCBI taxonomy): domain Bacteria; kingdom Pseudomonadati; phylum Pseudomonadota; class Alphaproteobacteria; order Hyphomicrobiales; family Brucellaceae; genus Ochrobactrum; species Ochrobactrum sp. P6BSIII. The sequence continues at coordinate 58,710 of NZ_JACGXB010000007.1, forward strand.
AAGGAAGGCACTCAGCGTGAAGCATAGAAGCACCATGGCCAGCACGGCTGCGCGCGATGGATCATTTTGTGCGCCGACCACCGCGAAGAAGATTTCGGTCGACAACACTCCGTTGCTGCCGCCCAGCACCATGGGATTGCCGAAGTCGGCCATGCTTTCGATGAATGCTATGAGAAAAGCATTGGCAAGACCTGGCGCCATCAAGGGCAGCGAAACTCTACGGAATGTGCGCCAACGGTCGGCACGCAATGTTTGCGACGCTTCTTCCATTGACGGTGACACGCCTTCAACAACGCCGATGAGAACCAGAAAGGAGATTGGCGTGAAGGACAGAACCTGCGCGATCCAGATGCCGGTGAGACCATAGAGCCAGCGACCCGGCTCGACACCGAATATGTTAGAGATCTGTTCGGTTACCACGCCTGCCCGTCCGAACAACAATGTCAGTGCGAGACCGACAACGAATGGCGGTGTGATGATGGGAAGGATGGTCAGAAGCCGAAGCCCCTTTTTGAAGGGGAAGGCGGTTCGCGTGGCGACGAGCGCGAAAGCGAGGCCCAGTAATGTGGAGCCAGATGCTGTCATTAACGCAAGCCACAATGTGCGCCATGCGACACCGCAGCGTCCTTCTCCAACAATGCAGGCGAAACTCCAGATCGAGGCGTCTTGTATGTTCCCGATGAAACCTTCCGGTTTGAACGAACCATCGAAATCCTGAACGGAGCCAGCAAACATACTGAGCACAGGATAGAATACAAACACGCCTACCAGAGCTACGAGTAAGGTGATCGAGGAAACGACAAAAGCATCGCCTTTCATGACGCCGCGCTCTGCAAGACCGAACGAGAAAATCAGTAGAAAACTAATGCAGATCAGAAGAGCACCGGCACCGAAGGCTGGTTGTCCATCAGCGAGCGGACCGAATAGATTTTCGCTGATTGCCCAGTTCCAACCAGAAATGCCGATTGCCAGCCCTTGAAGGACGAGGAACAGAAGGCCAATTAGGCTTGCCCAGATCAGAATAGGGCTGCGACTGCCCACAGGCAATGTGATGCGGGCAAATGCACAAACAAGCATCAAAGCGACGGGTATGCCAAGCCAATGGCGAGAGAAGGCAAATATCTGCAAAATTCCGGGTGCGTTAGCACTTTCGCTGAACATGTCCGCGAGCCAGCCGAAGCTCAAAAAGCCTTCTTCTATGCGATACCATGGCAATAGAACGAAGGCGACCAGCGCAAGCGCCAGGACGATATCCAGTCTGCGATTTTGCTGAACCATGGGTGCCCGCTTCCCTTCGTGTTTCAGATTTACAGCGATGACCGGTTTAGGTTTTCGCCGCAAAGCCATTCAGGGCAGGCGCGTTGCCAGTAGCGGCAACGCGTCCAAACGACGATAGAAAGTTCAAAGCAGGATCAATTGGCGTGCGCGCCAATTTCCTTGTCCCACCGCTCCAGAAGCTCTTTGCGCTTGGCGGGATCACCATAGGTCTTGAAGTCATAATCGATGAGCTTGATATCCTCAAAGCGCGGTGATTCTTTTGGTACTTCGGCGGACTTGTTCGACGGAAGCTGGAAGGATTTGGCATCCTTCATATGAGATTGAACGTCTGCCGTGAGCGCCCAGTCATACCACTTCTTCGCATTGTCGAGGTTCTTGGCACCTTTAACGATGGACATGGAGCCGATTTCATAACCCGTGCCTTCGCAAGGAGCGATCGATTTGACCGGGAACCCTTCGGCAGTCATCGACACAGCGTCATGCATGAAAACAATGCCAATGCCGGTCTCTCCCCGCGCAGCCGATTTGACCGGCGCCGAACCGGATTTGGTATATTGAGAAACGTTCTCGTTGAGTTTCTTCAGGTAATCATAGGCCTTGTCCTCACCCATGATCTGCACCAGCGTCGCAAGGGCAGTATAGGCGGTGCCGGAAGAGTTGGGGTTGGCCATTTGAATTTCGCCCTTGTAGGACGCGTCCAGCAAGTCAGCCCAGCATTTGGGTTCTTTCAGCTGCTTCTTTGCCAGAATATCGGTGTTGTAGCCCCAGCCGAGCGCGCCCGCATAAACGCCGACAGTGCGATAATTGGCGCTTTCCGCCTGTTTCTTGGCCCAGTCCTGCAACTGATCAAGCATTGGTGACTTATATTCCAGCGTCAGCCCTTCCGAGGCAGCCTGTAAATGCGGGTCGCCAGTACCCGCCCACCAGATATCGGTCTTGGGGTTGCGTGCCTCGGCTCGAATCTTCGCATAAGTTTCGCCGGAAGAAAGCCGAACCATGTTCACTTTGATGCCGCTGTCTTTTTCGAACATGTTCTTCATCTGCTCGCAGATCACGACGTCTGCCGAACAGATCAAATTGAGATTGCCAGCGGCATGTGCTGCGAAAGTTATTGACGATATACCAGCGGCGAGCGCCGCAATCAAAAATGTCGAACGCATTGTTTCCCTCCCAATATCCGGCGCCTCCACGCCGACGTTTTTGCAAACGTGTGCATAATCTTTGCTTTTTGCGCAGAGCTGTCAACGCATTTGTAAAATTCATTCCGAATTTTTGTTAAATGGTTCAATTGTTCTGTTTTAAATTGAAATGTGCACAGCCGTGCAGAAGGGTCTGCCAAGCGTATTGCGCATGATATATGAAACGTATATGATTCATATAATGGCATGGGACTAGGAGACAGTGATGGGTATCGTGAAGATCGGTGACGACCTGCATGAAGAATTGCGTAAGGCGAGCGACGTCATGTGCCGTTCAATCAATGCGCAGGCTGAATACTGGATGAAGATCGGAATGCTGGCGCAGGCCAACCCCGATATGTCGTTCAACGAAATTGTGCAGATGCAGCTGCGTGCGGCACAGGTAGAAATCCCCGTTATGGTCGTTCGGCCATCATGACGAAAACGCCTGCCGAAGTTGAGCAGATGGCGATATCTGGAGCATTGCTGGCTTCTGTGTTTTCGCTTCTGGATCGCACACCGCTTGCTGGGATGACAACGATGCAAGTCAATAATCTGGTCGAGGAGTTCATTACCGGCGAACTACAGGCGCGGCCTGCCAGTAAAGGGCAGTATGACTATCCCTTCGTCCTGAATACCTCAAAAAACAATGTTGTTTGCCACGGCATGCCGTCCGATGATGACGTCATTGCGAATGGCGAGATCATCAACTTCGATATCACCCTTGAAAAGGGCGGCTATATTGCGGATTCCAGCAAGACTTACATGATTGGCGACGTTGCGCCTTTTGCATCCCGTCTGGTACGCGTGACTTATGAGGCGCTGTGGAAAGGCATTGCGGCGGTGCGCCCCGGCGCGACGCTGGGCGATATTGGTTATGCCATCGAGCGCCATGCCAAGCGGCATGACTACAGCGTTGTGCGTGAATATTGCGGGCATGGTATCGGTACGCAAATGCACGAGGAACCGCAGGTTCTCCATTTCGGCAAACCGGGCACCGGAGAACGCTTGCGCGAAGGCATGGTTTTCACCATCGAGCCGATGCTCAATCAGGGGACTGCCAAGGTGAAAACCGAAAAGGATGGCTGGACGGTGGTTACACGCGACGGGAAGCTGTCGGCACAGTTCGAGCACACGGTTGCGGTCACCAGCAATGGCGTACGTGTCCTAACCTTGCGTCCCGACGAAACGAAAATGCTGGCAGCCGTAAAACACGCAGTATGAGCGACAAATGGTTGTCGGAAGGATCTGGCATATCGTTCAAGACTGCTGATCTCGCTATCGATTATGGTCGCGCCGCCATGTCTGAAATTTCTGTTCGAATTTCTCCTTGGTGCAGGGGTAAAGTCCAATAATAGCCTCGCCGTTTTTCACCTCTTCCAACACGAAATCTTCGTAGGTTTCCATACCGACACATTCCTCGGCGATTTCCTCGCAAAGATGCGCGGGAATAACCATGACGCCATCGGCATCGCCCACCAGCACGTCGCCGGGGAACACTGCCGCGTCACCGCAGGAAATTGGCACATTGATGTCGATGGCTTCATGCAGAGTCAGATTGGTCGGCGCTGATGCCTTTGCGCAATAAGCAGGCATGGGCAATTCGCCAATTCCCGTTACGTCGCGAAAACCGCCGTCCGAGACGATGCCTGCCGCACCGCGCAATGCAAGCCGGGTCACTAGTATAGACCCTGCCGTTGCCGCGCGCGCATCCTTTCGCGCATCCATAACCAGAACCCATCCGGGCGGGCAGGTTTCTATGGCGACACGCTGCTTGTGGTCTGGGTTACGGAAGACCGTGATAGGGTTTCGGTCTTCGCGCGCGGGGATATAACGCAAGGTGAAGGCCTGCCCGACCATGTTTTCTGGCTTACGCGCCACCTGAAGCGCACCTTGAATGAACTGATTGCGCAGGCCGCGTTTGTAAAGCGCTGTGGCAACCGAGGCCGTGGAGACCTTTTTCAGCTTGGCGCGGGTTTCATCGGAGAGAACATATTCGCTCATGGTCTGCCTCTTAATAGATCACCGGTTCATCAACCGGACGGCCAAAGTCGGTTTTCAGAAAATCGAAGTCGCAGCCCTTGTCTGCCTGTTCCACATGTTTGGAAAAGACAAAGCCATAGCCGCGTTCATATTTGGGCTCAGGTGTTCTCCAGGCGGCGCGGCGTTCAGCCAGTTCTTCGTCTGGAACAAGCATGTTGAGGCTGCGGGCGGGAATATCGAGTTCCACCATATCGCCTGTCTTCAGGAGGGCGAGCGGTCCTCCGATGAAGGATTCAGGGGCTACATGCAGGACACAGGCGCCAAAACTGGTCCCTGACATGCGGGCATCGGAAATGCGCACCATATCGCGCAGGCCGAGCTTCAAAAGCGCCTTCGGCATAGGGATCATACCCCATTCCGGCATGCCCGGACCGCCTTGCGGCCCGGCGTTCCGTAATACAAGCACTGTGTCCGGTGTTAGCGGATAATCAGGATCATCAATGATCTTTTTCAGCTCGGGGTAGCTGTCTGCAACCAATGCCGGGCCTTTATGACGATGGAATTTCGGATCGCAGGCCGCGGGCTTGATGACCGCTCCATCGGGGCAAAGGTTGCCCTTCAAAACGGCCAGCGAACCTTCGTGATAAACGGGATTGGACAGCGGACGGATAACATCGTCATTCCAGACTTGTACCTTATCCAACCCTTCCACCAGTGCTTCACCCGTAACGGTTATCGCGGTGGGGTCGAGCTTGTCGGCGAGTTGCTTCATCAACGCGCGAATGCCGCCAGCATAATAAAAATCTTCCATCAGATATGTGGTTCCTGATGGTCGAATATTGGCAATCACTGGCGTCGTGCGCCCGATACGGTCGAGATCATCAAGCTCCAACGGAATGCCTGCGCGACGCGCCATGGCAATCAGGTGAATGATGGCATTGGTCGAGCATCCGGTCGCCATTGCAACGATAACCGCATTCTTAACCGCAGCAGACGTTATGATCTGATCAGGCTTCAAATCTTCCCAGACCATCTCGACAATGCGGCGTCCGCATTGGGTAGACATGCGTTGGTGGTTGGCATCAGCAGCTGGAATGGATGACGCGCCGGGAAGGGAGAGCCCCATTGCTTCGGCGATCACCGTCATTGTTGAGGCCGTGCCCATCGTCATGCAGTGACCATAGCTGCGAGCAATGCCGCCTTCGATCCCTTGCCATTCTTCCTTGCCGATGGTGCCTGCGCGGCGTTCATCCCAGAATTTGAACATATCGGTGCCCGAACCCAGCGTCTTCCCGGCATAATTGCCACGAAGCATCGGGCCTGCAGGTAGGAAGATAAAGGGCAGGGCAGCGCTCGTGGCACCCATGATGAGTGCTGGCGTGGTCTTGTCGCATCCGCCCATCAGGATAGCGCCATCGACCGGATGAGAGCGCAGCAGTTCTTCGGTCTCCATCGCAAGCATATTGCGATAGAGCATGGTTGTGGGTTTAACATAGCTTTCGGATAGGGATAGTGCGGGCAGTTCGAGGGGGAAACCGCCTGCCTGCAAGATACCGCGTTTGACCCATTCCACGCGGTCTTTGAAATGGGCATGGCATGGCTGCGCATCCGACCACGTGTTGATGATCGCAATGATCGGCTTGCCTTCCCAGTCCACCGGGTCATAGCCCATCTGCATGGTTCTGGAACGATGACCCGAAGAGCGCTGATCATCCGGCAACATCCAGCGTGAAGAACGCAGATCGGTATATTGCTTTCTGGGCATTTCAAGTTCTCCCCGAAAATTGTCCGGCTCGGCTTATAATCCGCGAGCCAATTTCAGATGTGATTGCAACATTATGAGTTGGTCGACGGAAGCTAGTCATCGCGTGTGTAATCTTGTGCTGTAAACGCGCCGCCTTGATACCGCCGTGTGATCGGATCGCCAGTTTCGGCCAGATTGCCGAAACGTGAGGCGTCGTCCTGCGGCACATATCCGATGCGACTGGCATCGTCCTTTTCCCACCAGCGACCAGCGTTGGCGGAAATTCCCCAGACAATGGCAACGCCGGTTTCGCGCGCTTCGACCGCTCCGATCAAAATCCGCACCAGATCATCCTGTGACAGCCAGGTGGCCAGATGCCGCGCTTCCGTAGGTTCCGGAAGGCATGAACCAATCCGCACATGAACGCTTTCAACGCCATGCTTCTCGAACATCATCTGACCGAGCAGCTCACCATAAGCCTTGGACAGCCCGTAATAGCCATCGGGTTTGAAAGGATGGTCGCTGTTCAGAACAACGTCGCGTTCGTAGAAACCGATCGTGTGATTGGAACTGGCAAAAATAACTCGTTGTTTTTCTGAGCGCGCAGCTTCGAAAATATGCGTGACACCGAGAAGGTTGGCACGGGCGATCAGTTCATAGGGCTTTTCGATACTGATGCCGCCAAAATGCAATATCGCATCGGTTCCGCGAACCAGTTCGGCAACCGCATCGGCATTGCTCAAATCCGCCTGGATGAATTCTGCGTCTTCGGGCAATGCGTCGGGAAATGGCTCAATATCGGACAGGCGCAGGCGGTATCCGGCACGCGAAAGTTTCCGGGTCAGCATGCGGCCAAGATTACCGGAGGCGCCGGTCAAAAGGAGGTGTTTCATTGGGTCAAATTCCCTTCATACGGGCCACTTTTGCCCCGGCAACTGCGATGGTTGCGAGATGCACGCCGCCGGATTGGGGGGCAGATGCCAATTTATCGGCCGATCCAAGGCGGTGTGACGTCAGCGCGATCTGCCTCAGATCGGGACCGCAGAAACAAGGCATTGTCGGAGCCGGAACCGGGACGGGAAAACTGGCAAGTAGAGTTCCATCCGCGTCGAAGCGGTTCAAGACGCCAGCGGATACGCCTGCGCTCCAGTAGGCACCCTCGGCATCGCAAGCGCCGCCGTCCGGCCTGCCGGTTTCTTCGTCGAGATTGCGAATGCGTTTGCGGCCACCCAGATGGCCTGTGGCCGGGTTGAACTCATAGCGGTCGATCCATGGACCACGAGAATCCGTGTGGAACATGGTGGTTCCATCTGGTGTCCAGGCGAGACCATTCGAAACTTCAATATCGTCTGCCATAATCTGAGTATGCCCGTCGGCGGTTATCCGGTAGAGCTTTGCAATGGGCTGCCGTGTCGGACGACAATCCATACTGCCAATCCATAGCGCCCCATCGGGACCAATCTTACCGTCATTCAGACGTGACGTGTCAGGCTCGTCATAGCCGTTCCAGAGTGTCTGTCTGTCACCGCTATCCGGGTCGAACAGAATAACTTCTCGGGCCAGAGCCACAATCAGCTTGCCACTCTCTGCTAGCCCAACACAGGGAACTTCGCTTTCAAAAGTCCAATCGCGCACGGGACCCTTTTCGAGGTCTATTTCGTAAACCTTGCGTCCATTGATATCGCACGCAAAGAGCGTTGCCCTTCGCTCGTCCCAGACGGGACTTTCCATCAGTTCCCCGCGCAGATCAGCAATGCAGTGAAATGGTCCAATCATAATGCGTTCGTCTTTCTGCGGATAACGTCAGGGTGTCCGAGAACAAATTCAGAGAGTGAGAGGCCGAGCCCGGCACCTTCAAAAGGATAGATCAGCCCGTTTTCAATACGCGGCATTACTGTGACCAGATCGCGATACCATGAGGTGTAATAGGCGCGAACAGACTCCTGATAGATGGCATTGGGCGCATTGAGCGACAGATGAATCGAAGCTGCGAAAACGACAGGTCCCGTGCAGTCATGTGGCGCAATGGGGCGCTGGAAAGCTTCGGCCATAGTGGCGATTTTCTTCGCTTCGGAAAGTCCGCCGCACCATGAAATATCCAGCATGACATAATCGGAAGCATCGGCACGCAGAACATCAAGGAACTGCGCGCGGGTTGCCATTGTCTCGCTGGCGCAAACGGCAATGCCGGACTTTTGCGCATAGACCGCAAGTGCTTGCGGGTTCATCATCTTGATCGGGTCTTCGGACCAGAATGGACGGAAAGCTTTCAGTTCCCGTGCAATTGTTAGCGCAGAAGTGAGGTCCCACATGGAGTGGAACTCGACCATGATCTCCATTCTGTCGCCGACAGTATCGCGTATTTGTCGAAATGGCACGAGGGCTTTGTCTAGATCCTGCGCATGGATGAAGTTGCCTCCCGACGCCACAGCGAATGGATCGAACGGCCAGATTTTCATGGCTGTAATGCCTTCGGAAAGGAGGCTTTCGGCCAGCGCTCCTGCATCGCGGTGAAAGGCAAGCTGGTCTTCGTAAGGCCCTTCCTTGCCTTCGTCCGTATCGCCAATATAGCGCCGCGAGCCGCTCTTGTTATAGGTGTAGCCTGCACAGGTATTGTAAGTACGGATGGATTGCCGCGACAGCCCACCCAGCAGTTGGTGGATTGGCTGCCCGGTGACCTTTCCAAAAATATCCCAAAGCGCGATATCGATGGCAGAAGCGGCGCGGATCTCCACACCGGAAGATCGAAAGCCGACATAAGGCTCCAGCAGCAGTTTGGATATCCGGTCGATCTCAAGTGGGTTCTGGCCGATCAGTTGCGGCGCAATATCGCTATGAATATAGGCGGCCACGGCATTCGCGCCGCGAAATGTCTCGCCCAGACCGACGATGCCTTCATCAGTGTGGATTTGAACCCACAAGATGTTGTTCAGGTGCGGTAGCTGCACCGTTTCGACAGCCGTGATCTTCATCAGAGGCTCCTGTTCAGTCTTGCACGCTAATACGCGGATGGTTGACGGTTGCGCGCAACAATTTGCGTGGGATTGACGAAGCGCAGGGCCAGAAGGAGCCAGACTAGCGAAGTGACCATATAAATCACGGCCATGGCGTCGATGGATTGGACGGAGCGAACACCGGCAGCGAACACCGAATAGTAAAGTGCCACCACAAGTGTTTGCGATGTGGGACCTGCTGTCAGGAAGGTCAGTTCAAACATGGCTACCGTACGCACCAAAACCAGAAGCATGGCCGCCAGAACACCGGGTAAAAGCATGGGCAGAAGCACATGGATGAAGAGTTTGAATGTCCCGGCCCCAAATACACGTGCTGCCGCTTCGACCTTGGGGTCGATCTGTTCAATGAACGGGATCATAACGAGAATGACAAAAGGTACGGTCGGGACGAGATTGGCAAGAACCACGCCCCAGAATGTTCCACCGACACCGAATTTATAGAGAACGGTTGCAAGCGGTATCCCGAAGGTTATCGGTGGTACGAGCAGGGGCAAAAGGAAAATCAGCAACACGAATTTCTTGCCGGGAAAATCGCGTCGAGCCATCGCGTAGGCAGCGGTTACGCCGAGAATGCCGGATAGAATAACAACGGCAAAGACCACCTGAAACGTTACCAGCAAGACCTGATCCAGCTGAAATTCGGCCCAAGCCGCCGCATACCAACGCGTCGTGAAAGCGTCCGGCAACCAGGTGCCAAGCCAGCGCGTGCCGAAACTCGATACGACCACAGCCGTGATGACCGCCAGTACATTGAGAACGAAGAAGCCGGTCAGAAGCCAGACAACCGTGATCCAGAGTTTAGAGAGAAGGGATGTATCGCGAACCATGATTTATCCCTTCCCGCCCGCTGTCGAGCCACGATAGAAAAGCGAGCGGACGCCGAGAAGCGCACCGACGACGAGCAACTGTACCGCTGCCATGATCATGGCGATCGAAGACGCCATGGAGTCGTCGTACTGCTCGAATGCAGCTTGTGCTGCAGCAATGGATATGACGCGTGTGGGGCCTGATGGAGCGCCCAAGAGCACGGCGGACGGAAAGACGGCAAAAGCCTGAACGAAGGTAAGGCACGCCGCGACAACCAGTCCCGGCACCAGCAAGGGCAGCATGACATATCGAAAACGCTGCCAGCTATTGGCTCCATGCGTGGCTGCCGCCCGTTCCAACGCAGGGTCGATGCCTGTGATATAGGAGAGCGTCAGTAGAAACGTGAATGGAAAGACGGTTATGACGAGCGAGGCGAAAACACCCCAGTAATTGTTGGTCAGTTTCAATGGACTGTCGATCAGGCCGATGAAAATTAGTGTGCGACTGAACCAGCCTTGCGGACCAAGATAGTTGAGCAGGCCTTCCGCAATCAGAACTGTACCAAGCGTAATAGGCAGAACAAGGATGGTCGTCAGCAACCGTTGACGTCGCATCAGCCGAACGCGCAGGGCGATCGGCACCGCAAACAACACGCTGATAATCGTAACCGGAACGGCAAGCCACAGGGTGGCGCCGATGGTTTTATAGAGAAACGGGTCGGAGAAGAATTTTGCGTAATTGGCGAGCGCGCCACCGCCGTCCAACGGATTGAACGACAGAACCAGACCATAGAGAAACGGGTAAATGAAGACGCCGATCACAAACAACAGAGCGGGCAGGATCAGCAGCGTCACGCCGTCAAAGCCACGATTGGCCAGCCTTTGTCGTAGGCCGGGTGTCAGTGGAGCTTCGGCATATCGCTCTTGAGCTATATCGGCCATATCTCAGCCCTCCGCCGGAAAGACGAGCGCATTGGCGGCATCGATGCCAAGTTCAATCTGGCTGCCGGGCTCTACGCCTTTGGGACCGTGAAAGATCAGTTCCAGACCGGTTTGCGTGCGTGCTGTGCCCACATATTCACGGCCGCGATATTCGATGGTTTCGACTGTTGCTTCTAGGGTGTTCTGATGGGTTGAGCCTGAAACGACATCGTCGCCGCGCGCCATCAAAATGGCTTCGTCTCCGACTTTCAACGTATCAGCCGCACGCCCGGTCAGCTCACTGCCTGCAACCGCTATCGTCGCCTGCCCGTTTTCTATACGGGTGATCTTACCGGGTAGGGCGTTTCGAAATCCCATGAATGCGGCAACATCTCTGTAAAGAGGCGCTTCATAAAGCTCGTTGGGCTTGCCAACTTGGCGGATCTCACCATCACGCAACACCACAATGCGATCTGCAAGCGACAAGGCTTCATCCTGATCATGCGTAACGTAGATTGTGGTGGAACCAAGCTGATTGTGGATGCGACGGATTTCGGCGCGCATCTCAAGGCGAAGCTTGGCGTCGAGATTGGAAAGCGGCTCATCCATCAAAACCAGAGGAGGCTCGATCACAATAGCGCGGGCAATGGCTACACGCTGTTGTTGGCCGCCAGAGAGTTGTCCAGGGAGCTTTTCTTCCTGTCCTTGCAAGCGCACCAGAGCGAGCGCAGCGCGTGAGCGCTTCTCTATTTCGCTTTTGGCTAGTCCACGCATTTTAAGGCCGAAGCCAACATTCTGCAGAACGTTCATATGTGGAAACAGCGCATAGTTCTGGAAAACCATGCCAAAGCCACGATCCTCCGGCTTCAGCTGGTCGACGCGACGGTTATCGATATAAATGCCGCCGCCCGTAGTGCCGAGAAGACCGGCTATGCAATTGAGAGCGGTTGATTTTCCGCAACCGGAAGGGCCGAGAAGTGCGATAAATTCGCCTTTCCGGATGGTGAGGTTGATTTCCCTCAGCGCATTGAAAGTTCCGAATGATCGGCTCATCCGGTCTAGCCGGAGTTCTTGAAAGGACATTGACGCAAACACCATGATTGGTTTGACGATCATGGACCCTTCCGGGCGGGCCGATACTGCTCGCCCGGAAATGCCCGTTTAAGAGCTTAGCTGGCCGCGACCTCTTCATCCCAGCGCCGGAAAGCGGCTACAAGCGCCTCCGGTTCAAGCGGTAGTTCAATCGGATTGTTGGCGATCCACTCCGCATATTCGGGGCGTCCGAATTCAGCGATGATGTTCTGGCTTTCCTTCGGCGCCATCTCAATCGTAACGTCCTTGACCGCAGGGCCTGGATAGAAATAACCGGCATCGTAAGAATAAGCCTGCTGATCCGGCTTCAATGCGAATTTGATGAACTCCATCAAAACGGCGATCTTTTCTTCCGAAACACCCTTTGGAATTGCAAAATAATGCGCATCGCAAACCCAATGGAAACCCTCAAGCTTGCTGACACCCATCTCCTTCGGCACGACGCCGAGCGCACGCGGATTGATGTCCCAGCCCGTGGTGGTCACCGTCATATCACGAGTGCCTTCGCCCAGTTCCTTCATCAGGGCGCCGGTGCCTGCCGGATAATATTCGATGTTCTTGTGCAATTCCTTCAGATAGGCCCAGGTCTTTTCCCAACCATTGATAGGATCTTTCGGATTGCTGTCGCCGAGAAGATAGGGCAGGCCCATCAGGAATGTACGTCCGGGACCGGAATTGGCGGGACGTGCATAAATGAACTTCTTCGGGTTCTCCTTGGTCCAGGCCAGAAGTTCCTCAGCGTTTTTAGGCGCGGTCTTGACCTTGTCCGGATGGAATTCAAGAAGTGGGCCCGACGGGTAATAAGAAACCACGACGCCTTTGCCCTTGGACATTTCCTGCATGCGCCATGCTGGCTCAAGATAGATGTCCTGAAGCTTGGGCAGGCCGTTTTCCGGCAGAGCAATGATATCGGTCCAGATATCGTCGGCAAGTCCTGCCGACAGTGCGTCAGGGCCGACAATGACCAGATCGATATCGATGCGGTTGGCGCGTTGTTGAGCCTTGATCTTGCCCGGCAGTTCAGGCGCTGGCGCCTTGTTGAAAGTAAAGCGCGAAACGAGTGCCTTTTGTTCGGATGCAAAATTATCAAATATCGGTTGGGTCAGGGCAAGATTGCCGGCAGCATCGATAACGTTCAATGCTACGGGTGATGATGGCAGCTTTGCCGACTGTGCCCAAACACCTTTCGGCAGCATGATCCCCATGCCTGTCGCAAGCCCGGCCCCCGCCATGAATGTACGGCGTGAAATTCCCTTATTCATGTTCTCCTCCATTTTGGTTCTGCGGTACGTCCGTCTTCTCCCTGTCAGGACGCCCTGATTTCATCTGTCAGACTAAGCCATCTGTCTCCCAACCCGCGACGATCTGCTGAAGCGTTTCGCGGTCATGCTTTTCAAGTTGCGGCAGCCCCGGAAGCCGGACCCTGCCCACGGCAAGCCATTGAATTTGCAATGCTTCCTTGACGACCGTCACATTGGCGCCATTGCGGTATTTTGTGCGCATGGTTTCGAATTCGGCGATGCTCTCGACAAGCGAACGCGCGCGATTGTAATCGCCTGCTTCCAGTGCTTTCCACACGGCGAGCGAACGCTTGGGCGCAACATTGACCAGCCCGGATGTGAAGCCGCGTCCGCCAAGCGCATAGAAGGGCAGGGCCCAGCTTTCCGCGAGGCCGCAAATCCAGGTGGCATCCATTCCTTTTGTTGCCCGGCAGCATTCAAAAAACAGCATCGTGTTCTGGGATGCGAACTTGACCCCGGCGACTTTCGGATGGGTGGCAAGCCGGACCATTTCATCAAGAGGTATCAGATCAGAACGGATATAGGCGACGATCGGCAGTTCAATCGCTTCTGCAATCGCGATAAAGTAGTCAACCTGAGCGTGCGGAGCTGCAAAGGGATCGAGCGGGTGATGGATCATCACGCCGTCCGCACCGGCGGCGCTTGCCGCTTTTGCTACTTTTATGGCTTCACGCACCGAACGTCCCGCAGCCGCGGTGACGGCTGCCTTTCCGGCAACGGCCTCAATTGCAATGGCCTGCAGGCGGATGACTTCGTTTTCGGTTAGGCTATAGAACTCTCCGGTGTTGCCGCCACTGACAATGTTATGAACGCCGGCATCAGCGATGCGCGAGACAATTTTTGCCGTCAGCGCCGGGTCGATTTCGCCCTGCGCGTCATAAGCGGTTGCATGCACGCCCGAAATGCCGCGAAGCACCCGGCGGTAGCCTGCTAGATCCATTGTTTCCTCCCAATAGACTGATCAGAAGACCAGTTCGATATGCGTCTCCCCTGCCTTTACGATGTGCTCTCGCATCAACCGTTCGGCCAAATCCCCATTTCTTTTGGTTATCGCCAGCATGATGGCCTCATGCTCGCCGAAAGACTGACGGCGAACATCGTCGCGTGACAGCACGGTCACGCGTGCGGCGTGGTCATACATGCGTTGCGCGTTTTGCAGCCGACGCAGATATTCACAACCGGATGCTTCATGGATGCCGTCGTGGAATTTCTCGTTCAATTCAATTAGTTCGTCGACATCGCCGGTTTCCACCGCCGCGCGCATTTCCTCAATGGTGGCGCGAAGGAATTCAAAGGCTTCCTCGCTTCCGTGTTTTGCAGCCTGTCGCGCAATGATGCTTTCCAACGCGGCGCGCGCCAGCATCATTTCTTCCGCCTGCCGTTCGTTGAAGCAGACAAACGTTCCGCGACGCGATTCAGTCCTGACCAGACCTTCGCCCTCAAGTTGCCTTAGCGCTTCCTTGAGCGGGCTGGTGCTGATGCCGAGATCGGCGGCTAGCTGGCGTTCGTTCAGTTTTTCACCGGATTTCAGACGGCCGGAAATAATCGCTTCCCGCAAACTGTCATGCACATGATCTCTGAGATTTCTCAGCTTAATCGGCTTGAGAGCTAACGCCTGCGAATCCAAAGTTCAAATCTCCCTGAAACTCCTCGGCGAAAGGAATAGCTGCTTACTTCGTGATATGTCAATATCTGATGTATCAGATTTTAAGTGACCGCGAACGATTAGCGATTGTCATGCGCGCTGGCGTGCCATCCGCCGCACAGACGAGCAGTGAATTGTTAGAAGTCTGATGATGTTGAAAATAAAAATGGCGCCGTGGCACCATTAAAACCAGCCCGCCATAGGGCGATGTGGTTCTGGATTATTCGGTCAGTGCCAGACGCCGGCGAAGTCGCGCTGCTCTGCCGCCATTGACGTTTGCCGACAACTTCTGAAATGCGTCGAGATAATTATCCTTGGTGCGAAGAATATGCGCGGTCAGTATCGTTGAGAGCTGGTCGCGCTTATTATCGGCAAAAAGGCTGATCATATGCGCATGATCCTTATAGGACCGGTCCGGTTCACCTTCGGCGCGAATGGCGAGATGCGTTCTCAATGACGCCACGCGGCCTAGAATAAGGTCATAGGCGTTTTTCAGATAGCGATTGCCGCAATGATGGAAGAAAGCGAGGTGAAATGCCGTATCAGCGCGGCCATAGGCCTGCATATCGCTGCTTTCAATGGCCTCGGTCATTGCTTGCAACTGTTTCTGCAGTTCACTGACCGCCAATGGCAGCGATTGTTGCGGCGTTAGTGCAATAGCCTGCTTTTCCAGGCCAACGCGATAGTCGCAAAGTTCGGCAATGTCTTCGAGCGTCGGCGTGAAGACATAGGTGCCGGATTTCGGAACAATGATTACCAGCCCTTCCATCTGCAACAGATTGAGCGCTTCGCGAACAGGTGTCCGGCTGACTTCAAATGCCGAGGCCAAAGTGTCTTCGGAGAGGTTTTCCCCGAAATCAAGCTCGGCGTCGACAATGGCCGCACGAATTTTATCAGCGATCGTCGGGACAAGACTCTTGCGGGGGGGCGTTTTCGGCTTTGTCATGCCAGTACACGGTCTCCTCAAAGAATTTCCGGCAGCGAATTTTTGATCGCTGCCGGTAATGTGATCTAGTCGCGTTTAGCTTTCAAGCTCATGCAGAGGAAGAAGCTAATGATCGGAAATATTGCAAGTACCAGAAGCGAGATCGAAAAACTATCGGTCGCAGTTTTGACCCAGCCGACAATATAGGGACCAGTAAAACCGCCGATCTGGGCAAAGCCATTGATCGCAGCCAATCCGCCAGCCGCTGCGGCGCCAGTGAGGAACTGCGTTGGCAAGGTCCAGAAAACGCCAAGGTACGACCAGAGGAAGAAGGCGCAGATGCAGAGAAGCAGCAGGCCCAGATAAGGGTTCGGCGCAAGCGCGCTGGCTGCCAGGAAGAGGCCGCCGAACAGGCCGGAGATAGCCGTGTGAATCTTGCGTTCACCCGTGCGGTCGGAACTGCGCGAAATGAAGACGAGTCCAAATGCTGCAAAAATGAATGGCACGGCCGAGACGAAGCCAGACTGCAGGGTCGTCAGACCGAAGGTCTTCACGATCTGCGGCAGCCACATGATCACACCATAAACCGCGATGCCGTTGAACATGTAAACCAGCGTGAGAAGCCATACCCGGAAATCGCTGAAGATTTCGCGCAGGCTGTGACGGGTGTCGGGCTGGGTGTTCTTCTCGTCTTCAGCAAGCTGTTCAAGAAGCCAGGCACGTTCGTCCGCTGCCAGCCATTTGCTGTCCTTTTGCGGTGAATCGACGAGATAGAAGAAGGTGATGACACCAAGAACGATGGCAGGAAGTCCTTCAAGAATGAACATTGCTTGCCAGCCATGAAGGCCGAACAGGCCTTCGCCTGCATCGATCAGCCAACCGGAAATCGGGGCTCCGATAACAATCGACAGCACGGTTGCGGCCATGAAAAGAGCGGTTGCGCGGCCACGTTCCTTGGCAGGAAACCAGTAGGTCAGATAAAGAAGTACGCCTGGTGCAAAGCCCGCTTCGGCAACGCCGAGCAGAAAACGCAGGATATAGAAGGAGGTTGGTCCCTGCACGAAGGCCATAGCACAGGAGACGATGCCCCAGGTGACCATGATACGGGCGATCCATATCCGCGGACCGACTTTGTGCAGGATCATGTTGCTGGGGATTTCAAAAGCCAGATAGCCGATGAAGAAAATCCCCGCACCAAGACCGAACATGTATGGGGTCAGGCCGATGTCGTCATTCATGTGCAGCGCGGCGAAGCCGATATTCACGCGATCCAGATAGTTCACGATGAAGCAGATGAAGCAGAAAAGGACGATGCGCATATTGAGTTTGCGGATCGTTCGGTCGCGTAGACTTGTATTCAAATGAGCGCCGTCAGCACGGATTGCATCCGCCATGACATTCCTCCCTAAGCTTTGATGTCGCCCTCCGCGACACCTTTCGTCGCGCACCTATAGACCGGAAAGGAAGTACGCACAAGTGGCATACATAAACTAGAACCCTAGTTGACAATCGGATTGATCTGGTCATTCTTGCCGCCGACTGAAACATGACGCCATTTGTGGCGGGAGGATTAAAGTGCAGCAATCTCAATCGGCAATCGCCAGCTCGGGCTATTTCGTTGACCGGACCGTTCTTGTCACTGGAGGCGCTTCGGGAATCGGACGTGCCGTTACCGACAAGCTGGTGGGGCTTGGTGCGAAAGTTGCGGTGTGGGACATCAATGCCGAGCGACTCGCTGAATGTCAGGCCATTCATGGCGACCGCGTATTGACCGCAACGGTCAATGTTGCAGAACAGTCGTCGGTTGAAGCTGCCATGGAAGCGCTTGTAATGTCGTTTGGCGGCATTGATCACCTATTGAACAATGCCGGTATCATCGGACAGCGCATGACTGTCGAAGATATGAACGAGCCGGAACTTGACCGTGTTCTCGGCGTCAATCTCAAGAGCGCTTTTTATGTTTCCAGCGCGTTCATTCGCGCTCCTTCCAGTCGTGATGACCGCTCCGTTGTCAATTTGTCTTCGATTGCTGCGCGCACGGGTGGCATGGTCGGCAATATCGTTTACGCAACGACCAAAGGCGCAATCGCGTCTTTCACGGTCGCACTTGCCAAGGAACTTGCACCGAAGGCGCGTGTTAATGCGCTGGCTCCCGGTGTTATCAACACGGAAATTCAGCAGGATGTTTTTGCTGATCCGGCCAATATCGAAGCGATGGCCAACATGATCCCGCTTAAGAGGCTTGGCACTGCGGCTGAAGTTGCTGATGCTGCGGTTTGGCTCCTCTCCGGAGAGGCGTCCTATATTACCGGTGTCGTTGTGGATGTTTCTGGCGGTCGCTGAACAGGGAGAGCATGATGAAAAATACAGCTGAAAAACTGAGAGCTGGCATTGAGTCCGGTCGGTTGCTTCAGGCACCCGGCGCTGCTGATGCATTGACGGCACGACTGGTCGAGATGGCGCAATTTCCCGCCATTTACATGACCGGTTTTGGAGCGACGGCCTCGCGGTTGGGCTTGCCGGATATTGGTTTGCTGTCGCAAACCGAAATGACGACGCATGCGCGGGACATGGTTCGGGCGGTTGATATCCCGGTTATTGCCGACGCTGATACCGGTTATGGTGGCCCCGCCAATATCTGGCGAACGGTCGAGGAGTATATCCAGGCTGGTGTTGCAGCAATTCATCTTGAAGACCAGCAATTGCCGAAGCGATGCGGCCAGCGCTCTGGCGTACGCGTTATCCCTGCGGAGGAAAACATTCGCCGCCTGCGCTGTGCTGTCGAAGCGCGTGGTCAGCACTCTATGCTGTTGATTGCACGGACGGATGCGATCCAGAGCGAGGGCATCGATGAGGCCATTCGCCGTGCAAAGCTCTATCAGGATGCAGGCGCCGACCTCGTTTTTGTCGACGGCATCAAGAAGATCGCCGACGTTGAGGCGGTTTCCAGGGGCGTGCGGGGTCCAAAAGTCGTCAGCATCGTCGACGGCAACGAGACCACCGTGCTGACGGCAAAAGACCTGGAAGAGCTTGGCTTCAATGTTGCCTTCTATGCGCTTTCTGCTCTTTTCTCAGCTGTAAAGGCTGTTCAGGACACGCTTGATGTGTTGAAGGCGGAAGGCACTCCGCATAGCCGAGCGGATGCCATGGTGACATATGGGGAATTCAGTGCGGTGACTGGACTAGCCGACTACGACGCTCTGGACGACCGCTACGGCTGGCCTGAACATAAGTAATCAAGGTTCAGGTATTTTCCCGCCGGTCGCCATTATCGCGACCGGCGGCAACAAGATTTACTCGCAAAGAATGCGACAAGCGACGGATTAAAAGGCAGGACCGGGTGTTGATGCTATAATGCAGCAGACATGGGAGGTCGTCATGATCCGCGCACTCTCTATTTCAGTATTACTCTTCCTTTCGCCGGTATCGTCGTTGGCCGATAGTCTGGAAGCGGTCAACGGACATTATACGATCCAGCGTTCATCGGTGATCGGTTTTCGTGTCGGTCAGGTTGGCGGTGGCGGTCTGGCGGGTTCTTTCGCCGAATTTGCCGGTGATTTTAATCTCAATGCTCAAAATCTGGCAAAGTCGTCCGTGTCCTTTACGCTCAAGCCCGCGAGTGTCGACGCGAAACAGACCCGCATCAGCGATTTTCTCAGATCTTCAGCGGTCTTTGATATTGAGCATTATCCGGTTCTTGCATTTCGATCGACAAAGATCACACAGACCGGGCCTCTGAACGCCCGGATCGATGGTGTTTTGACCGCCCGCGGTAAGTCACATGGCGAAACATTCTTTGCGTCCATGGTTGGCCACGACGACAAGACCGTTACCTTTCATGTAATCGGCAAGGTTTTGCGATCACCCTATGGCATGGATGTCGGCACACCGATCTATTCCAATGTGGTCGATTTCGACATGAATCTGCTGGGTGCAAAATAATGTGGGGTGATAGGGATTAAATTCACTCCTGCGGTGTTCTTCAAGATGGAGACTAAGACCAACCCGTAGAGGAGGACTATCATGATTAAAGTGACAGCGTTTTTGACAACCGCCGCTCTTGTCATCAGCATGCCATTGGCTGCCCATAGCGAAGATTATGCTTCTGGCGCCGTCAAGACGATGAAAACAGCGAAGGGCGAAGTTCTGACCGACGCCAAGGGAATGACCCTTTATGTGTTTGACAAGGACAATAAGGGGGCATCCAATTGTTACGATGACTGCGCGAAGAAATGGCCGCCTCTGGAGGCTTCCAAGGATGCAAAAATGGATTCCGAGTTCAGTCTCGTCACGCGCAAGGATGGCACGAAACAGTGGGCACATAAAGAAAAACCGCTATATCTCTGGCAGGGCGACAAAAAGCCCGGCGATGTGTCTGGTGACGGGGTCGGCGGTGTCTGGCACATAGCCAAGGATTGAGTGCAGGAGCGGTTCGGGAATGTCGCGCTTTTTGGAGGAAATGGAGGAATGTGTTCCAGCGCTCAGGCGTTATGCCCGAGCGCTGACACAAGACATCGATTGGGCCGACGATCTGGTGCAGGATTGTCTGGAGCGCGCAATTCGCAAAAGCAGTTTGTGGAAGCCGTCTGGTCCATTGCGCGCATGGCTTTTCCGCATCCTCGTAAACCTGTGGCGCAACGAGTTGCGTCACAGGCGCCGGGCGCCGGACAATGCGCCATTATCGAGTGTCATGGTCGAGCCACAGGTTCCAAGTGCATCTCCATCCCGGCTTGCTTTCGCTGAAACCGCCCGCGCAATACAAACACTGCCGTCCGAACAGCGCGAGGCACTTTTATTGGTCGCTGTCGAAGGTATGAGTTACACCGAGGCGGCTTCAGTGCTGGAAGTTCCGCTCGGTACTTTGATGTCACGTTTGGGGCGAGCTCGCGCGACATTGCGCAGTCTTACAGAGGAGAACGGTTCGCATTTGAGGGCCTTGAAATGAAAAACAGGTTGTTCAGTGACGCTGAGCTACAAGCCTATGTCGATGGGCTGCTTTCGGACGAACGCCGCCAGATGATAGAGGCAGAGCTGTCCGCTAATCCCCAACTTGCCTCCGAGATGGCAGCCTGGCAGCGACAGAATGAAACTTTGCAAGCGCTCTATGGCCATGTCGCTGAGGAGCCCGTGCCAGCACGACTGAACCCGATGGCCATCAAAAGCGAAATTCGCTCGGCACGACTGGGTTCGTGGCGTATGGCCGCCGCGGCAGTGGTATTGATCGCCGTAGGAGCAGGGGCCGGATGGTTTAGCCGCGGTGTTCTTGAGGTCACACCATCGTCTTCGATGCCAATCGTGACCGAGGCTATGGCTGCCCACAACCTTTATACGAGTGAAGTCGTGCATCCGGTTGAGGTGAAAGCGGAGCAGGAGCAACATTTGTCGGCTTGGCTTTCCAAGCGACTGGAGCGCACTCTCGTCATCCCTGATCTGCGGACGGAAGGGCTCTCTTTGGTTGGTGGTCGACTGTTACCAGCCAATGGCGTGCCAGCGGCGCAATTGATGTATGAAGACACGAGCGGCAAGCGCGTGACCCTTTTTATTGTTCCAACTGACGAGAAAAAGGAAACATCGTTGCGTTATCTGACACAGGGTAATCTGGAGGCGCTCATCTGGAGCGATAACGCTCTTGATTGCGCACTTGTTGGCGACTTGCCGCGCTCTCGCCTTCAGCAAATTGCCATGAGCGCCTACAAGCAGTTTGAGTGACCCTGGAGCTGGATCGGGAGGGTGTTATGTGGCGCAACACACAGAGCGCTTATGGCTACGTCACACGGATACTGCATTGGTTGATCGCTCTGTTGATCGCCGGGCAGATCGGTCTCGGGTTCCTCACGCAGACTATGGCGAATAATCCGTTGATCCAGTTTTCGCTTTACCAATGGCATAAGTCGCTCGGGTTTTTAATCCTAGGTCTAGCTCTGATCCGGATGGTTTGGTTTGCCACGAATATCCATCCTTCCCCCAGTCCTGGTGTCAATCAGCTTGAATGGCGTGTTGCCAAAGCTGTTCACAGGCTTCTGCTGGCAATGACAATCTTGGTGCCCGTTACCGGCTGGGCAATGGTGTCGACTTCGCCGCTTGGTATCCCCAGCTATGTCTTTGACCTTTTCGTCATGCCCAATATGCCGCTGCCCGTGTCAGATGCCGATGAAGCACTCTGGTCCTGGCTACATGCAATATGCGTATACGGCATTATAGGACTAGTTGCACTGCATACAGGGGCAGCGCTTTATCATCATTTCATCCGGCGAGATGAAACACTGCGAAGAATGATCAAGCTTCCGTACTTCTCAAGGAAGGTCCTTTAAAGCCATTCGCAGCAGTGGAAGAAAGCGGGGCATGCCTCCAAAACGAAAACAGGTGACCTACGTTTGCGCAGGTCACCTGTTTGGTAGGTTCGGGGCAGGGGTTGTCCCGATAGTGTGTTTGTTACGCCTTGCCGAGACGCTTGCGCAGTTCGGTGTTTTCGGAGCGAAGCTTTGCAGCCAGTTCCTTGCGCAGCTTTAGGTTTTCGGCTTCCAGTGCCACAAGCGCCTTCAGATCGTCGCTCGTCGGTGATGCCTTTGCGGCTGCCGGAGCTGCGGTCTTTCCAGCCGCGTTCTTCCAGTTGTAATAGGTCTGCTCGCTAACTTCAGCATGCTGCAATGCAGCCTTCAACGTGGTCTTACCGCCCTTGGTGGCCTTTTCAACCGAAGCAAGAATGGAAGCGCGTTCAGCTGGCGTATATTTCTTCACCTTGCGACCAGCCGGGGCTGCGACGGCTGCAACAACCTTGGCGGCCTTGGGTGCAGCTTTTGCTTTGGGAGCCTTGGCGGCCTTTACAGCCGGCTTGGCAGCCGCGGCTTTAGGCTCAGCCTTCTTGCGTGGTGCGCGGGTTTTCGGCTTGGCGCTCACAGGCTCTGCTGCTGCGGTCTGGTTTGCTTCTACGATGGTTTCATCAGCCATGTTCAGTTTCTCCTGAATTGATACTCGGGTCAGCTTTCCGGGTGCCGAATATATGGGACAATGCTTAATGCAACTATAAGTGCCATTACTTTGACAATTTGTGAAGAGATGCCCTCACATAAGGATGATGAGACGATCTATTATGAAGCAGGATTGATTGTTGAAAACTGAGGTTTAAATCTGTAGGTAGAGCACAGTACCTGTCGGGGCACCTCCACGGAATTTGATTGAGAAAGCTATTTTCGGATGAAGAATCCAATCCGCAATGTTGTCGTTGAATATAAGAACCGGCGTGCGCGCAAGAGCGGCAATGCGCTTTGGGGCAACCTTGATCTGAAGTCGATTGCACGGGAAGTGGAAGAGGATACCAAGGCGCCAATGTCTGCCGAGCAGGTAACACCGGCCGTCTCCCAGGCAGACAATGAGCCAGCCGCGCCTGTCCACGCGCCAACGCCACGGATAGAAGCCAAGACTGAGCCCAAGATCCTCATTGTCGATATGGCAGAACCTGTTGCCACAAAAGTGAGCATAACCTCGCCAGAACAGGAAGCGCCTGCCGCTGTCAAAGCCGCTGTTTCTCCCGTCCCGGCCAAGAAAAAGGTCAATGCCAGCCGTCGCTTGAAGCCAATTGCTGACAAGCCGGTGAAGGCCAAGCCAGTTTCCAAAGCCCCAGCTGACATATTGGATGAACTGGCTGTGCTTGAGGCTGAAAATACCACACTAAAACGGCAACTGGCCCAAAAGCTTAACACCGAAAATCAACAAATGCGGAAAATGCTTATCCGCATTGAGACCCAGATCAAACTTTAATGGAAGTTAGCCTTTGCGACATAGTTCTCAGCTATCCACTGAGAACCGGCGATTGGCATGTTTTCTCGAGCCGGTCGGCTTTCCTCAATGCGCCAGCCATTGCTGCCATAAGGGCTATGACCAGGCCATAAATCAACAGTGTTGTTTGCAAACCGAGATAGGGCATTGCGATACCCGCTAGGACAACGGGAACGCCGAACGCCAGATAATTGATTGTGAAGAACGAGGCGAAAACCTCACTCCGCTCACTGGATGGAGTCAACGGTACGATACTCCGTAAGCTCGCGTAATAGCAGGTCCCAAATCCTGTTCCAGCTATGAAAATCGCAATCAGGTAGATGGCAATGTTGGGTAAAACAACTCCAACAACGGTAAATACAGTCCCGATGGCGAGGCTGGTCGCGCCATAAAGCATAATATGTCGAGGGGCGAGGCTGCGTGCGATGTAGCTTGCAATTGCTCCTCCAAAAGCTAACAGTGTGATGACGCTTGCTTGCGCGAGATAATCATGAAGGTCGATGAGGGGTCCGAGTGCGAGGTAAAAGCCGCCTGTTGCGGAAGCTGCAACAATGGCAGGCATACACTTCCAGAACATCCTTCGCACATTTGACGGTAGTTTCAAACGGGGCTGCAGCGAAGTAATGAACCCGCTATGACATGGAGAACTCTCAGGTAAGGCCCATACTAAAGCCGAGAGAATGAGACTGATGCCAATCAAGCCACCAAAAGCATAGATTCTGGGTTGTTCAAACAGGTTCATGACAATGCCGGCGATAAGTGCGCCAGCTGCCAGTCCAAGAAGTGGCACGACAGAGTTGCAGATAGAAGCGATACCGGGCAGTTTTCGAGGTTCAAAGTCCACGGCAGTTGCTGAGGACGCAGTGATCAACAAACCACAGGCAAGGCCTTGAACGCATCTTGCCGTCATCAGTCCCTCAAGGCTTGTGGCCGTCATGAAATCAAAGGCGGATATTGCGAGTAGCACGGAGCCGAGGGTAAGAACCGGGCGGCGTCCGATATAATCAGAACTTGCACCGGCAATCAGTAAAGCGGTGAGCAAGCCGCCAGCATAAATGGCGAAGATGCCTGTCAGTGCTGCGGCGGAAAAGCCAATCTCCTGCTGCAGCGCGGGGTAAAAGGGAGATGGCAAGCTTGCACTGGCCATCATGATAAATTGGCTGAGCAACGCAATCGCGAAGCCGGACCGCTCGCTATTTGTAACCTGAAGCTGGTTGTTAGACATGGCGCTACCTGATGCAATCGCCGTGAAGCGACTGGCCAATGGTTCGATAATATTCGAACTATTTTCTACTATGAAAACGACGATGGTTCAACTATATTCGAACCATGACGGAAGAAACCCTATCTCACCCGGTTGATTTACCTCATCCGGGTCGCGAGGAAATCGCGCTGGCTCAGGTGCTTTTTGCGCTTAGTGATCCGTCGCGCCTTGAAATTGTTCGGCAATTGAATGACGGACCACTGGAGATGGCGCGCTGCAATATGGGCGATCCGAATCTACCGAAATCGACGCGTTCGCATTTGATGAAAGTGTTGCGTGAAAGTGGTGTGGTCTGGAACAAGCCAAACGGTCGTGGCCGTTTACTGTCTTTGAGGCGAGAAGAACTCGACCAGCGTTTCCCAGGCCTTCTCGATGCAGTTCTGAATGCTGCAACGACGTGAGCCGATGTGAATATCGGCTCACTGTTTCGTCCAAAGTCGCAGGCGGGTGGCGGCCTCTTCAGGCCGACGTCTTTTCGATGTTCAGGAACGAGCCATTGAATGCAATCTCGCTGAGCGGCTTGCGCGGGCTTGGAACTTCACGCTTTTGCAGGATTTCTGACAGCGTGAACTTATCGGCAATGCGACCTATCGCTGCAATGGCTTCAATGGCGACACCGTCGGGTATAGCAAGCTCTATCCGCGTTCGGTCGTGATCGAAGCCAGCCATCGCATGTGCATGCCAGCCCGATAAGGTCGCCTGGTAAGCAATCGCTGCCCAAGCTGCACCCGTATCGAAAGAGTGGGTTGAGAAGGGCTGTGCTTCGGTAGCGTTGGGTGCGGTGAACGTCTTCAGAGAGGCAAGTACGACGAGTGCCGACGCATTCTGCGCCCAACTGCGATTGAAATCGTTGAGAAGCGAGAGAAGGCTTTCCCACTGCGGTGTGTCGCGGCGGGCATAAATGAAGCGCCATGGCTGAGCATTATAGGCAGAAGGCGCCCACCGGCCAGCTTCGAGGATCGCTAGTAAACTAGCCTCGCTGATAGGCTCGGCGGTAAAGGCTCTCGGCGACCAGCGCTGAAGAAACAAGGGCTCGATCTGATGATCTGCCGTGCGTGAATTAGCGGTAAGTCCCATGATCTGATCTCCGACTAAAAGTTACTTTTTTACCTGTAGATGCACTGCATTCGAAGGTTGGTTTTTCCATTAAGGCCGGCGAATTTAGAAATTCTGGCGAAGCAGCTGAGAGTTCACGAGGCGCTGGCCCACAAGGCTGTTTTAAACTAAAAAGCCAAGGACTTTTTTCGAAGAACGTTCATCGGTCAGGCTCCGCCAATGGGTAAAATCATTCCCTCGCCGACCACATAATTAATCTATTAAATCTGTAGAAAATAACTGCCGAGCTTATTCTGTCTCCAGTAGTCAATCCAACAGGGGACAGTAATGGTGGATGCAAGCAGGCTTAAAGGTCAAGACCGAACATTCTCGCGTCGCAGCTTGCTAAAAGCGGTAGGTGTAACGGGCGGGGCGGCTTTGGTGGGAGGCGCTGCAGCGCGTATGACCAATTATGCTATCGCCGGAAATCTCGTTCCCATCAAACTGGAATGGACGGAAGTTGCCGCCTGCCACTCGCCGGTTGGCTTTGGGCTGCATAAAGGGATCTACGCAAAGCATGGTCTGGACGTGGAACTCTTTTATCAAGGTGCAAGCGGGCAGACCCTTATTCAGGCTCTTGCAACGCGCAAAGCTGAAGCCGGCCCGGGCTTGCTCTATGATTGGCTGAAACCCATTGAACAGGGGTTTGATGTTCGGCTTTTCGCGGGGTCACATGGTGGTTGCCAGCGGGTACTGGTCAAGCCGGATTCCGGCATCACACAATTGACCGATCTCAAGGGAAAGACGATTGGCACATTCGATGTCATGTCGCCTTCACGCGTTGCATTTTCAGTGGCGCTTGCAAAGGCTGGTCTTGACCCGAACACAGACGTAAACTGGAAGGTCTTTCCGTTTGATCTGGTGGCCGAAGGTGTATTGAAGGGCGAGGCTGATGCGGTCGCACATATGGATCCCTGGGCTTATTCATATGAAAAGCAACATGGCTTCGTGAAAATTGCCGATACGCAAACGGGTAGTTTCAAAGACCGGGTCTGCTGTGTTTTGGGTGTCAATGGCGACTATTATGAAGCCAACAAGGATGCCATCAAACGCGTTGCTTCCGCTAATCTCGAAATTCATCAGTATACCGCGAAGCACCCCGACGAAGTGGCGAAATGGTATTTCGACACACTGAAGCCGGGATTACCGCTTCAGGATCTGACAGAGGTTCTGGCATCGTTCACTTATCACGATCACTGGTTCGGAAAAGACCTGCTGAATGAGGTGAGGATTGGCTATGAAGATCTCAAGCTGACCGGCGTCGCGGATGCATCGACCGATCCGGAGGAAATCGCCAATCGCATCACGATAGATATTTTCGCGTGAGGCAAGATGACGAGCGCGATAGAGAACAGCTTTGACAAGCTTTCAGACCTGACCGCGATAGGTAAACATCCGATATGGTTGCCCGGCCTCTGCGCTGCAGCCAGCTGGGGTGCGGCATCGGCCGTCACATGGCTTATACCCGATATCATCAGTTGGGGTGCGACGAGCGAATTTGCTGTCCTGACGTTAGCCGGAGCGATCCTGTTTCTGGCTCTTGCCGTGATTGTTCCTCATACAGGTCGCGGTACTGGGACTTTGCGTTATTATGGACCGTGGTTTGTGGCAATTGGTGTCTGGTTCACGATATGGGAACTCGTGACCGCCAAGCTTGGCTGGCTACCAAAGCCGTTTTTCTCGCCTCCGCAAGGATTGTTGCATGTCTACCTGACCGATTGGCAGCGACTGCTTATCTGTGTGGCATACACCGCACGGCTTTGGGCCTTGGGCTTTTTTAGCGGAATTGCTGTCGGCTTTGTTGGCGGAGTTGCACTCGGCTGGTCGAAACGTTTCGCTTACTGGGGGATGCCAGTTCTGAAGCTGATTGGCCCCGTTCCGGCCAGTGCATGGATTCCTTGTACCTTTTTCATTTTTCCGACCACCTTTCAGGCATCAATTTTTCTCGTCGCACTGGCTTCAGCCGTTCCTGTCGCGATCCTCACAGCAGCGGGTGTCGGTCAGGTGCAACAATCCTATTATGACGTTGCGCGTACGCTGGGCGCCAACAGCCGCTATCTCATTTTGAAGGTGGCGGTGCCAGCGTCGCTTCCCAACGTATTCGTCGGCCTTTTCATGGCGCTTTATTATTCGTTTGCGGTGTTGGTCGTCGCAGAAATGCTGGGCGCCAAATTTGGGCTCGGCTGGTATTTGCAATTCAATACGGCCTATTCGGCTTATGCGAATGTCTATGCGGCGCTGATCGTTATGGCGTTGATATGTGCTGGCCTTGTCAGATTACTTTTCGTCGTACGCGAACGCTTGCTGGGTTGGCAGAAGGGGATCATCTGATGACTCTTGCTGTTGCACCGCTGGCAGAACAGTCAGCCAATATGGCGCTCGATATCGAACATGTTTCACATGGTTACGATCTAGATGAAAGACATTTGCACGTTTTGGATGATTTGAGCATCACAATCCGACCGGGTGAGTTCGTCGCACTGCTTGGGCCATCCGGTTGCGGAAAATCCACACTGCTGCGTCTCGCTGCCGGATTGGAAAGGCCGGTTGCGGGGCATGTGCGTGGAAATAATGCACCTATTGAAAGTCCAAATCCCGACCGAATTCTGGTTTTTCAGGAAGCTACACTGTTTCCGTGGCGGACCGTACGGAAAAACATTGCTACTGGGCTTGATGCACGCGGGTTACTCAAGAGCCATGCCCACCGTGTCGACGATGTGCTGAAGCTGGTGCGACTTGAAGCATTTGCAGACGCCTATCCGCATCAGCTTTCCGGCGGCATGGCACAGCGTGTTGCTCTGGCGCGCGCCTTGGTCAACGATCCCAAACTTCTCCTGCTCGATGAACCATTCGGTAAGCTTGACTCCCTCACACGGCTGAACCTCCAGCGCGAGCTGCTTGAACTTTGGCGCAGCCGGGGCTTTACAGCAGTGCTTGTGACCCACGATGTGGAAGAAGCGCTGCTGTTGGCCGACCGTATCATTGTCTTTTCCGACCGTCCGGCACGCATCATCGCCGAGATTGTGGTTGATCAACCACATCCGCGCCGACGAGACAACAGCGATCTTGTGCAGATGCGCCAAGTTCTGCTGGAACGCTTGGGAGTTTCTGTCGATGTCTAATCGCCGCTTGCCGTTCGTCCTTAGTCTCCTGGGCACAGGTTTGTTTGCGATAAGTGTTGGCTGGTGGTGGCTTGTCTACGGCAACGTGATTGACAACGGCTATATCACCTATTCGCAGGCGGCAATCTGCATGGCGGCTGAAACGGATCTCTGTCGCCTGGCTGAAGCGCTATGCACCAATTCGCATTTCTTTGATATCCGGTGGTACGCGCCGGAGTGCCTTTGGGTCGCGGGTGCCCTGCTGACAGTGGCTCTCATTCAAGGTGGTTTCGAGACGAGGACGCCGTAACCGACTAAGGCTACAGAAGCCAGTCAACAGAGGATGATATTGTATAGCAGAAAGGCCGGTATTACCGGCCTTTCACATTGGGGGATTAATAAGGATTCAAAGCGCCCCATGGCGGGGTGGTAGCTCATCATTCAGATAATAATTGCCGATATGGTGATATTTCCATCGCACTGGATCATGCAGCGAATGGGTTCTCGCATTGCGCCAGAACCGGTCGTGACCGTAGGCTTCGAGCGTTGATCTGGAACCGCCCAATTCGATCAGCTTGTTGGCCGCAAGCTGCGCTGCTTCGGTGGCATATGCCTTGACTTCCGCGACGGCGACAGAAGCCGCCGCGACCGTGTCTGCATCGGGATTTTGCGCCGCGATGTCAACCAGACGACCTGCGCGCGCGAGGAGAGCGTCAGCGGCATGACTGCGGATGCTGACATCGCCGATAGCATGAATGCTGTGCGGGTCTTCATAGCCATGATCGATTGTGAGTTCGAAAAATGGTCGTGCGTGAGCGCGCACATAGGAGATAGTCTCGGCAAGCGCTCCACGCGCCAGCCCCGTTTGCACGGCGGCATGAATGATCTGGGCAAATGGACCCATTACTGAGGCGGTTTCAAAGACCACGTCATGATCGACGATTTGAAAAGGGGTGATCTCCACGTTGTCAAAGGTTACCGTACCGCTTCCCGTTGAACGCTGTCCGAAGGATGACCAGTCATCGACGAGCGTGAGACCGGGGGTGTTTCTATCGATAAAGACGATATGGACGCGCCCATTCTGATCCTTGGCGACGGCAACGA
The DNA here is from genome assembly GCF_014138065.1 of Ochrobactrum sp. P6BSIII. Taxonomy (NCBI): domain Bacteria; kingdom Pseudomonadati; phylum Pseudomonadota; class Alphaproteobacteria; order Hyphomicrobiales; family Brucellaceae; genus Ochrobactrum; species Ochrobactrum sp. P6BSIII. The sequence continues at coordinate 88,937 of NZ_JACGXB010000007.1, forward strand.
TGATATGTGCGAACAGAGAACCGGTTGCATAGAATTTTTGACCGTTAAGAAGCAGGTTTTCGCCTTGCTTTCTGAAACTTGTTTTGAAATCGACCGGAGTCTTTGTGCCAATTTCTACGAAAGCGTTGCCCAGGCGCTCGCCATCAAGGATGCGCTGGAAATAATGCTGCTTCTGTTCCTCCGTGCCGGCAAGACGAAGCGCCTCGACCATATAAAAGTGATTTTGCGGAATCTGGCCGATACTGGAATCGGCGGCAGATATAATAGCCGTCACCTCTGCCAGCGTGACCGCTGACACGCCAGCGCCGCCATATTCCTTGGGGATCGTAATCGCCCATAGGCCGGATTGTGAGAAACGTTCGATCTCGGCCAGTGGCAGTTGCCGCTCGCGGTCGCGCAAGGCGGCGCCAACGGCAAACTCGCTGGCCAGTGCGCGCGCAATCGTGATGGCCTCGGCATCATCGGAAATGCGATGTGCCTTCGTTTGAAGGGGTGGAATATGAGGCGCGGCTTTACCCGTGACGAGCGCTGCCGCACGATGCAGTTTGCGATCTTCATTGCTCATTTCAGACCTCAATTCCAGGCATGGCGCGGAGGATGAACGCCATTTAGATAATAGTTGCCCACATGATAGAATTTCCACCGAACCGGATCGTGCAGTGTATGGACGCGCGCGTTGCGCCAGTGACGGTCAAGACCATGTTCGGCAAGCGTGGAGCGTGTGCCGGCCAGTTCGAACAGCTTGTTGGTTGCGAGAATGGCGATTTCAGTGGTGAGCACTTTTGACTCGCCGGTCTTGATCGTCGCTTCCGAAACAGATTCCAATGTTGGAGAATGCCGGGCTGCATCGATGGCACGACCGGCAATATCCAGAAGAGCTTCCGCCGCATGAAGGCGGATTTCTAGATCGCCGATGGCCGCAATGGTGAAGAGGTCTTCGCTCGCGCTTTCTTTACCGCTATCGATCCAGGGACGGCTCTTGGTTTTGACAAAAGAAATCGTGTCTTCAATTGCGCCTTTGCCAATACCCAGATCAATCGCCGATTGAATAATCTGGGAGACTGGTCCGCCAATTGTCGGATGGTCAAAAGAGACAACCTTGACGGCGCGCTCTTTGGGAACCCGAACATTGTCGATTTTTACAGAGCCGGAAGCGGTTGTGCGCTGTCCAAAACTCGACCAATTGTTCGTCACGGTCAAACCCGGCGCATCGCGGTCGGCAAAGACCAGATAGCCCTGACCTGTCTCGTCAACGGCGACAATAGGCACGACATGGGAGAGCAGGGCGCCAGTGGTGTAGAATTTTTCGCCGTTTACAATCGCGTCGTCGCCATCAAAGGCCACTTTGGTTTCAAAGGCGGCGACATTCTTGCTCTTCAGTTCCGAGAAGGCATTGCCATAGCGGATACCTTTCAAAGCCCAGTCGAAGAAGAGCTTCTTCTGTTCCTCGGTTCCGTCCAGTTCCACTGTTGCGACGATAGCCAGATGGTTCTGGGTGATCTGAGCGATAGCGGGATCGGCGGAAGCAATGATAGAAATCACTTTGGCAAGGGTAGCATAAGAGACTTCTGGTCCGCCGTAGGTTTTGGGGACGTTGATGCTCCAGAGACCGCTTTGCGAATATTCGTCGAGTTCTGCTAATGGAAGCAAACCTTCACGGTCGCGCAAGGCCGCACCTTCGCGAAATCGTCTAGCAAGACGCTCTGCAATCTCAATGGCTTCAACGTCATTCTTTACAATGTGGGCCAACTCCGACGGCTTCGGTCGCGGCGGTATCGGATCCGTGGAATTGACACGCGGATGTACCGTATAATCGATATTTGTTTCTGCAAGAGTTCCCATTATCGTCCTCGATAGTGTGTCAGCTTCAGGAGCCTGTTTGTTGCAAAACGGGGTGCTGCGCTTCTGCGCGTTTAATGGCCTCGATATCGCGGTAGCGAGCGGCAGGGTGCGATGCACCAAGGCGAGACCCTTTACCAAAGAGCTTTTCGCGGAGCGTTCCCGTACGATATTCGGTTGGATAAACGCCGCGTCGCTGCAGTTCGGGAACGAGCAGTTCGACGATGTTCTCAAAAGTTTCTGGCGTGACCGCATAGGCAAGGTTGAAGCCGTCGACACCTGTTTCTTCCACCCATGCCTGCAACTCATTGGCAACAGTCTGCGGAGAGCCAACCACCACCGGCCCCATGCCCCCTATGCCGCCCCATTCGGCAAGTTCCCGTATTGTCCATCGTTTGTCGGGATCGCCTTCCGAGAGGCTATCGATCGCGGAATGGATGGCGTTTGTTTCAACTTTTCGGACAAGGTCTTCCGGCTGGTACCGGGAGAAGTCCACTCCGGTCCAGCCGGACATGAAAACGAGCGAACCATCGTAAGACACATAGTCGAGATATTCGCGAAACCGTGCACGCGCTTTCTCATCTGTTTCGTCAACGATGATAGTTAATAGATTGTAAATACGAATATCTTCCGGCTTTCGTCCAGCAGCTGCGGCACGTTCATGAACGTCCCGGACGTAATTGCGCAAAATCGTCTTGGTTTGCGAGGCGACGAAGATGCATTCTGCATGTTCAGATGCGAATTTCTTCCCTGGACCGGACGCACCGGCTTGATAGAGAACCGGCGTGCGTTGTGGTGACGGTTCGGTCAGACCATAACCCGGAACATCAAAATATCGTCCCTTATGCGCGATTTCGTGCACTTTCTCAGGCCGGGTAAAAATACGGTTGTCCCGATCGCGCACAACGGCATCATCTTCCCATGATCCTTCAAGTAGCTTGTAGATCACTTCGAGATATTCATTGGCGATATCATACCGGTTGTCATGCTTTTGCAGGCCCGACTGACCAATATTTTTAGCTCCGCTTTCCAGATAGGACGTAACGATATTCCAGCCAATGCGTCCCTTTGTGTGATGGTCTGCTGTCGCGATGCGTCGCGCGAAAGTGTAGGGATGCTCAAAGGAAGTGGAAGCAGTAATGCCGATGCCAAGATGCTCTGTTGCCAGCGCGATGGGAGCAGCCAGCTGGATCGGATCATTGACCGGGATTTGTGCCGCCTGATGCAGGGCATGATAGTTGTTGCCCTTATAAACATCGTAATAACCAACCACATCCGCGATGAATATGCCGTCGAAGATGCCGCGCTCCAGTGTGCGTGCCAGATTCTGCCAGTAATCGAGATCCTTATATTTCCAGGACCGGTCGCGCGGATGCGCCCATAAACCGGGAGACTGATGGCCAACGCAATTCATGTCGAATGCATTGAAATGGATCGTCTTGCTCATGAGCGCCTCCGTTTCATGATTTGCTGCAAACAAACCGTCTTAGGAGGAGCATCGCACAAGCGACGCAGGAGGGGAGGTATTATATCTTTTTTATAGACTACTTCGGGGAAGGATTTTCCGCGTGGGCGACAGCGTTACGAAAGACGGGGAAAAGCCAGCACCAATCTCAGGCTTCGGAGTGCGCCGCCGCTGTTTCCTTTTTTAAAAGCAGCCCTTCAAGGAAAATACGAAATGTCTGGACAGCTTTTTCCGATATGACCTCCGGATCGTCTGCATTGGCGATCCATTGTGCTGCACGGCTGCTTGCCGCATTGATGAGACGTGCGCCAGCTTCCGGGTCGACAGCGACAATAATGCCAGCTTTTTGCAGATCGGCGAGACTGCGGGCAACTGTTGCAATACAGCCATTGGCATTCGGCCAGCCGGATGGGTCTCCAAGCACCGCTGGCCCGTCTCTGAACATGATGCGTTGGATTTCCGGCTCAAGAGCCATTTGGACATAGGCAACATTCTCGTCAACGAAGCCCTGCCAGGGCGTTTCAGCTTGCGAAGAAATTGCGCAAAGTCTGTCCGTCATTTCGGCATCAATCTGGCTGATGACAGCTTGCAGAAGCCCTTTCTTGTCGCCGAAGTGATGGTACAGCGCGCCACGTGTCAGACCTGCTGCGCCTGTGAAGTCATCCATTGAAGCGTCCGCATAGCCAACCGTTCCGAATGCCTGACGCCCGGCTGCAAGTAATTTTGCCCGGGTTTCCGCGATCATCTCGCTGCGGGGTTTGCGCATATCATTCTCCAATTTCGCATACGGTGCGTATATTAGTTGACATACGCCGTGTATCAACTAATTAATTAGCATACGCCACGTATGTAAGTGGTAAATCCTTATCATCAAGGAACACGTCCATGTCTAATCCTTATAGAGAGATTTTCCGAGCGCCGGGTGCCCTTGGATTTTCAGGCGCAGCAGGCTTCGCACGACTTCCAATGGCAATGGCCCCAATTGGAATTGTCGCGATGTTGTCTCTGACGCATGGAGAATATTGGCTTGGAGGCGCGGTTTCGGCGACATTCGCGCTGACCAACGCATTTCTCTCGCCACAGATCTCAAGAGCCGTCGACAAATTCGGACAGCGGGCGGTCGTCGGGCCAGTCACTGTCATTTCCGTGGTCGCATTTGTAGCGCTCATTCTGGCCGCCAATCAGAAATGGCCAAACTGGACCCTATTTGCATCTGCCTTTCTGGCGGGAACGATGCCAAGCATACCTGCGATGGTAAGGGCTCGCTGGACGGAAATCTTTCGAGAAAGGCCAGAGTTGAACACAGCCTTTGCCTTTGAATCCGCAGCCGATGAGCTGGTCTATATCGCTGGCGCTTCACTCTCAGTTGGCCTGGCTGTCGCGTTGTTTCCAGAGGCCGGGATGCTGATCAGCACGGTTTTTCTCGCACTAGGCACTATTGCGTTCCTTGCGCAGCGTTCGACAGAGCCGAAGGTTCGTGCTTCTGATCAAACAGGTCCGCAGCGTTCAGCTATCCGGCTTCGTTCTGTTCAGATTATAACGCTGGCTCTTGTGTTCGTTGGCTCAACCTTTGCGACCGCGGAAGTCAGTGCTGTGGCAATCACCAGAGAGCTCGGTCAGCCCAATATGGCAAGCCTGGTGATTGGTGTCTACGCCATCGGGTCTTTTGTTGTCGGGCTGACGCTCGGTGCGCTTAAGCCAAGAATTCAGTTACCGCTACAACTGCTGATCGCGGTCAGTGTACTCGCCGCTACAGCGGTACCCCTTTTGTTTGCCAGCTCGTCGGTTGCCTTGCTCGCTCTGGCCGTCTTCGTCAGCGGTGTTGCCATTTCACCCACCTTCATCACTGCTTTTGGTCTCATCGAGCGCCGGGTGCCAGAAACCATGCTGACCGAAGGGATCACATGGGTCATGACGGGGATTGGTATCGGCATGGCGCTCGGGGCGTTTATTGCAGGCTGGGTAGTCGACAATTTTGGCGCTGCGAACGGTTTTTGGGTGTCGATTGTGGCAACCGTGACAACCGTTCTGATCGTCGGATTAGGACAGCGAGCCTTGTCTGGTGAGCGGACAACATCGAGCTCGGATGTCAATTGTGTGGCTCAACCCGCCGAATAAAGCGGTTTGACTTCAAAAACTGCCCCTGACAGAAGAGTTGTCGGGGGCTAATCGTGTCAGGTTACGCGGCCTCTTTCAGCAAGAAAATCGAGAAGTACCCGGACCCTTGATGGCAGCGGGCCACCTTGACCGATGTAAACAGCATGGAACGCCTCCCGGTCATGCGGGTTTAAATGTTCCAGAACAGGCACGAGCTTTCCAGCGGCGATATCGTCGCGAACAGTGAATTCGGTCAAACGTGCAAGTCCTGTTCCACTGAGAGCCAGGCGCCGTACCGCTTCCCCATCACTGGCCTGAACGCGCCCGACCGTTGGAACGACGATGTTCTCACCGTTTTGGACCATCGGCCAACCATCTGTTGTGCGTATATATCCAAGACCAATGCGATTGTGCGAAGCGAGTTCTTCGAGCGTTTGCGGTGTGCCGAAGCGGGCGAGATATGCAGGTGCACCAACCACGATCAGCGATGTTTCACCAAGTTTGCGCGCGACGAGACTTGAGCTTTTCAGTGGTCCCGCCCGCACTGCCACATCAATCCTCTCGGTCAGCAGATCGATAACGGTGTCGCTCAGCGTCAGATCAAGCGTGACGTCCGGATAAAGTTCCAGGAATGTGGGCAAAATCGGCGCCAGAACATGCGTTGCATAGGATGGACTGGTGCTGAAACGGATGCGCCCGACGGGCCTTTCTCCGACGCCTGCAACACGTTCGGCGTCTTCAATGTCGACAAGAATTCGGGTTGCGCGCTCGTAGAATGCACATCCCTCAGGCGTAAGCTGAAGCGCGCGCGTCGAACGATTGATCAGGCGTGCGCCAAGCCGCGCTTCCAATCGGGCGACAAGCTTGCTCACTGCGGAAGGCGTCATTCGGCAAGCTCTGGCCGCAGCTGAAAACCCACCTTGTTCCACTACGCTGACAAAGACTTCCATCTCGCCAGAACGGTTGATCTCTGATCTAGCCATTGGTCTTTTAATTCACAAATGATTTGAATTATTACAATCTATATCACAGGACGAGGGCGGTCTATTGTTTATTCATCAAGTGTTGCGGGCGCCACATTACCCCATCGTTTTGAAAGGCAATACCTTATGGAGTATCGTTATCTGGGACGTTCAGGCCTCAAAGTATCAACCTTGAGCTTTGGAGCGGGAACGTTTGGTGGAACAGGCCCCTTGTTCGGCGCATGGGGAAACACAGATGTGAATGAGGCACGCCGCCTCATCGACATATGTTTGGAAGCAGGTGTCAACCTGTTTGATACAGCGGATGTCTATTCGAACGGCGCTTCGGAAGAAGTTCTGGGCGCTGCAATCCGCGGACGGCGCGACAGTGTCATTATCTCAACCAAGATGAGCCTGCCGATTGGAGAAGGTCCCAATGATGCGGGTTCCTCTCGATTTCGGCTGATCCGTTCCGTGGAACAGGCGCTAAAACGACTCGGTACGGATTACATCGATCTTCTGCAACTTCACGCTTTTGATGCGCATACGCCCGTGGAGGAAGTCCTGTCCACGCTTGATATGCTCGTGCGGGCTGGCAAGGTCCGCTATGTCGGCGTATCGAATTTTTCCGGTTGGCAGATCATGAAGGCGCTCGCTGTTGCAGATCGTTATGGCTGGCCGCGCTATATTGCCAATCAGGTCTATTATTCATTGATCGGTCGGGATTACGAGTGGGATCTGATGCCGCTTGGAGCCGACCAGGGACTGGGCGCTTTGGTCTGGAGCCCACTTGGCTGGGGCCGGTTAACGGGGAAAATCAGGCGGGGCGAAGCTCTGCCTGAAGGCAGTCGTCTCCACGAGACCGCGAGCTATGGCCCGCCCGTGGAAACGGAGCATCTTTTCAATGTTGTCGATGCATTGGATGCCGTGGCGGGAGAAACCGGCAAAACGGTACCGCAAGTGGCGCTGAACTGGCTATTGTCGCGACCGACTGTGGCTTCGGTTATTGTGGGGGCCCGTAATGAAGAGCAATTGCGCCAGAATCTTGGTGCAGTTGGCTGGTCATTGTCTCCCCAGCAGATTGCAACACTCGATGCAGCCAGCGCAGTTACGGCACCATATCCGCATTTTCCTTACCAACGTCAGGCAGGTTTTGCCCAGATCAATCCGCCTCTTATTGCCGGGTGAGACCCTGCTATCTGCTCCATAGTGGTCATATGAAATGTCACCTTAAGCGACAACGTAGCTTAAGGTGACGAAACGGAGGGATCATGCTATAGGGGGCATAAGCGGGCTCGGGACAATCGTTGAAACGCCAAAGACGGGGAGGGTCATGGCGGACGAAAAGCGAAAAACGGTCCGGCAGCGTCTTGCCACGATCATCATTGCGGGCGTCGGTAGCGCATTGGCGAGTGTAATCTCCTATGCGACGGCCATCTATGAGGCCGCCAATCCGCAGCCGCTACAGGTCGTCACGGAAGGCGGAACGATAGATACCGGACAATGGAATATCACAGTATTCGATGCGCGGTTGAGCAATACGCCCCCAACTGGACGTCAGCCAATTGAACCCAAAAAGTTTCTTCTGATCGATTTTGAAGCGGATAACCGCTCGGCGGAATCGGCATTTGTCCCGATCAAATTGCTCATGCCTGATCCCCCGATAGCAGCGTTGATTAATCCGACGATCTATCTCGACAGAGACAAATTTGTTGCCGGCGCGATCCACCCAGGACTGCCGGAAAAACTGACACTTGCCTGGGAAGTTCCAGCCAATGTCACGTTGCCTGATGAAATAAGACTATTAGTCGGAAGCCAGATATACAAAAAGCGCGATAACCTCTATGGCGCATCCAACTGGCTTGATCGCGATCCCGTTGGCGTCGTCGAGCTGAAAGTAACCGACGCTGCACCCGGGGACAGCGGATGAGACGGATACTGCTGACCATCATTGCCGTAGTCGTTACTGTTGGTGCCTTGTACGCCATGCAGCATTCGACGCCATATTACAGTGATATCGTTTCGATGGTTAAAGTGAAGGGTGAACAGGGAAAGCCGCTCTCAACTGCCAAATTCACCATAGGTGTTGCGGATAGCTACATAGCAGATCAGCTGGTTACATCGAGTTTCGGAACTGATCGCAATTACACCAGCTCGGGTAAATGGCTGGTGCTCGAAGCTGCGGCCAGAGCGGACAAAGAGAGTATCAATCTGATGTCGGCCTTGTGGCAGGGACCGAGTGGAGCGCAATATTCGATGAGCCAACGGATCACCAATGCGTGGGGGTTGCTTGGGTCTGAAAGGCTGGAGCCGGGCATTCCGAGGCCCGTTCTTCTCATATTCGAATTGCCGGAACGTGAAATCAACGGTGGCTCTCTTCTCGTGGCAGAAAGCCTGATCACTCCGCTCGCGCAGCAGGCCGAGATTCGTATCAATCCTCTCGATGCAAGCCACACCCATCCCGCGATCCTGATCAAGCGCGGTGGTCGCATTCAACCTTGGGCGCTGGAGGTGCAATGATGGTGGAACAAGCCCGGCGCGAGAAAAGAAATTTCTGGATCAGCCTCGCACTGCTGTTGCTATTCATTCCGCTTGCGGTTCTGGTCCATTCACGCGGTGGCTATATAGAATGGGCGCAGAAGAAATTACGTCAACCGACAATAGCCGAACGCGGCGAAATGCCGGGCTATGCAGGTGCGAACTGGAAGCTTCTGGCGCTGACGCCGCTTCCCGGCGAGCTGCCGCAGACCAGTATGATTGTGGCTGAACTGGAACTCAATATTGATGATCCTGATCGGTTCAAGCAGGCAATGCCTTGCATTATTGCCCTGACGGATAGTCAAAACCGAAGCTGGAGCCCGACCTTTCTTACGGATCGCATTTTGCAAAAGTTGAAACCGGACGCGGCAGAAAAACAGCACTGTCTTAATCTCATTCAAAGCGCGGAGAAGGGAACCGTGCAAATTGCCGAAACGTTTCTTGTCCCCGCCGCTGCAAAGGATTTCACAGTCAAGATTGCGATGCAGGGCGAACCACAGCAGAGCGTGATTTTGAAGTAGTGCCCGACAACCCGCCTGCGACTGAATATTCAAGCACGCCTGCCAGAAGCGCAACCCGTACCGCATCAAGTAAGATTCCACCATCAAGTTCTGACGGGCTCCCGATCAAGATGACCAGAATATCGGAGATGCGTTGCCACGTTTCGATGCCATAAGGGCCGAGGCTATGGGTGATGGCATACCAGATCCATGCACCGGCCCAACTGATTGCTTTGTAAAACACAATGAAACTCAGCAAGGTTCCAAGTCCGGCCCCAAACACAAGTCTCAGGCAGGTCCAGACCGGTCGATATCGCGAACGATAACCGCCCAGATAGTGAGCCGCGAAGTCCTTTAACCAAACTCTTAAAGTGGCCCCTCGTGACGGCAGAGGAGGGACTGATGCCCGCTTTGCGGATAGATCATAACCATAGATAATGGATGTCATCACCAACCAGACCAGTGGCAGCAATGCATAAAAGAAGAGGTTCTTTGCCTGTTCTATGAAATCCGGTTCGCGAAATTCAACAGGGACAGAACTTGAAACCGCCGCATAGGCCTGTATTGAGAACCAAGTCGCCTGAGCTTCGAGATATTCGAGAAACGAACCGGCTCCTAACCACGCGATAAAATCGTCTTTCCATTTGTCGAGGGCGTAAAGACCGATGAAAATCCAGCTTGCGTCAGCTGCTACGATCAGCAGGCGAAGCCACGGTGACTGCGTCTTGTCCGCGCTTTTCTTCGCAATCCAACGTATGAACCAGCAGAGGCAGATCGCCGCAATCAAACTGCTGGATCGTACAAGATCAAATATCTGAATTTTTTCCCCAAAGGCCGCGCGATCAAAAGCCTGTCTCGAATATTCGCGAATTGTGTCTCCCAGAAATCCCCAGGCGGCATAATAGGCAAAGAATGGCAGAATGGCTGCGGCTGTCACTATGAGTAAGTGGTCGCTGCGCTTATCGTCCTTTTGAGCGTTTGCTGCTGGAGCAGAATTTTCCCGCAAGGCTGTCAGTGCAGGCAGGCCGGGTCGCAAAACTGCAAACATCGTGATGAAGACAAGGAGTTTAATCAGAACAACCAGCGACAGTATCACCATGCCGCCCAGAGGAAACTTGAGACCTGTCGCAACGGCTGCACCCATCAATAAGTCTCGCGCGATGTATCCAATCGCGCCAGTCAGAAGCAGTTGCGGCCAAAACCTGATCAATAGCCGACCAGTCTGCGATAATAGGCCATCAATGTCTTTAAACACCGTCATTTTTGCAGTGTAACTGCTGCAGCAACAACCGTCAAAACCTATTCCAGCGGGATGAAAGCTCGTTTGGCTTTTGGTATGAGCCTTGCTATCGACTTTGATTGTTATCTGATTGATGAAATTATAGCCGTGGGAGATGAACGTTTCAAAGCCAAATCCAAGGCCGCGCTTGACGCCAAAATTTCACATGCGCGGGTGATCATGGTTTCGCATTCACTATCGCAAATCATACAGTACGGCGATTGCGGTATTATCATCCGTGATGGCCATATTGAGTATCATGACGATATTGCCTCGCTTCGAGCCAGCTTTAGTGAAGCTTGATCTGGAAAATCGGACCGTTCCGGCCCGACTTTATGTTTTCAACGGGGTATTTATCAAAGGATGCGATGCGTGAGCGCGGTCGTCTAGCTCGCCTTCTTCGTGATCAGTGTTAAAGCCCCATTTTCCGATAGACTGGCTGCAATGACATCCTGCTCGTTCATGCCCTTTTGTTGAAGCGCTTCGCGCGCCTGAGGGAATGTTTTTACGGATGTGCGTAGCTTGGTAAGATCATCGGCACTCCGCTTTTCAACGACAGCCTGGACTTCCTTCTGACTTTCGGCGGGGAGTTCCTTGATGTCAACGACCGATACGGTTTGTATGGTTGGCGCTGTCGATGGTTGCTGGGTCGCAGGTGCTGAATTGGCCGGAGGCTGCGGTGCCTGTTGCTGAGCTATTGCGGCAGGGGTCAGGGCGACGAGAGTTACGAATGCAAGCGATGCAATTCTTGGCATCATCTTTCCTTTCCAGAATTTTTGCTTGAGGCGTTTTGGGGCGACGACGCCAGTGCACAGGTCCAATGTGACGGCAAAGAGTTAGTTTCGGGGCTATTCTGAGGTTAAACCATGTCCCGGAGAAGACGCGGAATGGATCACGCAATCATAACTCCACGGTTTCACAATTTGTGGGTGAAGTTCGTTCGGGCCGGATTTAATGTGTATATCATGACAAAAAACCGATACAACAGTTCAATCGGTATTTTGTCATGATGGAGCCCGTGCGCGCATGTGGAAACCTGTATTGGAGTTGCGCAAAGGCGCAACCAAGCATCGACTCCTGACAGAAAAAATTGTCGACGATATAGAGAACGGCATTCTGCAACCGTCGGCCCAAATGCCGACCCATCGCGAGTTGGCGCACAGGCTTGGTCTCTCGGTTCAAACTGTCAGCATTAGCTATAAAGAGGCCGAACGACGCGGCTATCTACGCGGCGAGGTTGGTCGCGGAACATATGTCTGCAATCGTGTGACCGAGCGTGCTGATCGTTTCATGCTGGACCGTGACCCAAGCGGTACTGCCGATATGTCGATTATTCGGGCTGTCTATACAGAAGCGCATGAGCGGGCCTCAAAGCGTTTGTTCGAACAGTTGAGCCAATCCGAAAATGCCAGCTTCATGCGGCCATGTCGTCCAATCGCCGGTCTGGATCGTCACCGTGCAGTTGCGCAGGAATGGCTACGCGGACTTTCCGTTGATGTAGATCCGGGCCGTATTGTCATTACGAATGGAGCGGCGCATGGCTTGTTTCTTGCGGTAGCGACGATTGTTCAACCGGGTGAGGTTGTACTGACTGAACGCTTGACTGATCATGGTATTATCGGGCTTGCAAACGTGCTCGGCTTTACGTTACGCGGTCTGCCAATCGACGAACAAGGCGTCATTCCGGATGCCTTTGAAATGGCATGCAAAGCCGGAGATGTGCGTGCGCTTGTTTTGATCCCAACTCTTGGCAATCCAACAAGTCATCTCATGTCCGCGCAACGCCGCATGGCGATTGCTGAAATCGCAGCCAGATATGACGTGTGTGTTATCGAAGACGAGGTTTACAAACCGATACTGGAAGAACGATTGCCCTCAATGCCGGAATTGCTTCCAGATCTCGGCTTTTTCGTCACGAGCTTCACAAAGACTGTAATGACGGGACTTCGTACCGGCTATCTCGTTGTGCCCTCGCAATATTCCATCCGTGTCGCGTCCATCTTGCGTGTGACCAGTTGGAGCGGGGTTAACCTTCTAGGCGAAATGGCAAGCCGCTGGATCGAGGACGGCACTGTCAATGAACTGCTCGAGATCCAACGCGGCGAGTTGAGAACAAGACAGGCGCAGGTCAGCGATATTCTGGGGCCTTTGATCGCGGGGAGCAATCCGCTGTCGTTATGCGCCTGGCTCAAGATTCCGCGCCACTGGTCGGAAGATGGGCTGGTGAGAGCACTGGCCAACAAAGGCGTTGCGGTAACGCCTTCAGATCCGTTTGTGGCTGGCGCTGATCGTGGTCAAGGAGGTATTCGGATTTGCCTTGGCGGGCGGTTGTCCCGCACTGCATTGCGCAAGGCGCTCGAGACAATCCGAGAGACCTGCGCGCAACTTCCTCCTGTTTATGATGTCGGCGCCATCGCCTGACCTTACAGGACGGACTGAAGAAACTCCTTGGTTCGCTGTTCTTTCGGCGCTTGAAATATCTGTTCGGGCGTGCCCTGTTCGCAGATGCGTCCTTTGTCGAAAAAGCACACGCGATCAGAGACTTCGCGCGCAAAGCGCATCTCATGGGTCACCAGAAGCATGGTGAGATCGTGCTCCTGTGCGAGGCTGCGTATGACCGATAGCACTTCGCCGACTAGCTGGGGATCGAGCGCGGATGTCGGTTCATCAAAGAGCAGAACGCGAGGACGCATTGCAAGAGATCGTGCGATGGCGACGCGCTGCTGTTGGCCGCCTGATAGTTGTGATGGATAGTGATCCTTCTTGTCCGAAAGACCAACAAGCGATAGCAGTTCCAGCGCGCGCGCTTCGGCTTCGGCCCGCTTGAGCCCAAGGACATGAACCGGCGCTTCGATGATGTTGCGCAACACGGACATGTGAGGAAAGAGATTGAAGCTTTGAAACACCATTCCGACATGCGATCTGATCTTGCGTAGATGCGCTTCACTGGCATGAAACGGTTCCTTGCCGCCCGCTTCATGGTAGGGCATGCCATCTAATTCCAGGGTGCCTTCCTGAAAGGGTTCGAGGGTCATCAATATCCGAAGCACGGTAGATTTACCTGAGCCGGAAGGGCCGATGAGCGTGACTTTCTCGCCGGTGGTGACCGAGAAATTGAACTGATCCAATACGGTCAGTGCTCCAAAGCGTTTGACGACGTTCTGAAAGCGAATGATTTCCTGGGTCATTTGAGAGCGATCCCGTTCTTTGGAAGTTTGCGCTCAAGCACACGGATGGCTGTCGAGCAGATGAGCGTCAGGATGAGGAAGATCAGGCCAACCATTGACAATGGTACGAGATACTCGAACGTACGGTCACCAATCAGATTTGCAAGATTGAGCATGTCGACAATGCTGACCACCGACAGAACCGGCGTTTCCTTGAGCATTGAAACCAGATAATTGCCCATGGCTGGGACAATGCGGGGAACTGCTTGCGGAATGACGATATCGCGATAGGTCCGCCATGGAGTTAAATTGAGCGCGCGCGCTGCTTCCCACTGTCCGCGAGGGATGGCCTCAATGCCGCCGCGATAGACTTCCGATGTGTAGGCCGAATATTGCAGGCCAAGTGCCAGTGCACCGGTCAAAAACGCGGGCAGGACGATGCCATAGACCGGTAGCACGTAGTAGAGGAAGAAGAGCTGGACCAGGAGTGGTGTATCGCGCAGAAACTCCACAACAACAACGGTGGGCCAGGATATGATCTTGAAACGACTACGGCGCAAAAGCGCGAAGACCAGTCCAAGTACCAAAGCAATGGCAAAACCGGTTGCTGCGGCTTTCAGCGTGACGGTCAGACCGATCGCGAGGATTGGCAGGATTGATATGGCGAAGGATAGGGTGGACGAGGTGTCCCAGGCATAACCATATATCATGCGAAACCTCCAGCCATTGTCTGGCGTCGGAGACGGCGCTCCAACCATCGGATTGCGGTTGCAAGCACCAGGGCCATCGCGAAATAGCCAAGCAGTGTCAGGGAGTAAATGGTGACGCTATCCAGCGTCAGGTTGCGCAATCTCTGGGCCTGAAATGTCAAATCACTGATAGCGATAAGAGAGGCAAGGGCAGTGTCCTTGAGATTGTGGATAGCGAGATTGCCAAAGGCTGGCATCATTTCCACGATTGCCTGTGGCAAGACAATATGAAACAGCGTGTGCCGCTTGCCAAAATTCAACGCGCGCGCAGCTTCATGTTGGGCTTCCGGCACGGCCTGCAGTGCGCCACGCACGACTTCCGCGCCATAAGCACCTATATTCAGTCCCAGCCCCATGATACCGGTCGTGATCGGGTCAAAGGAAATGCCGATAAGCGGCAAAGCATAGTAGAGCCAGAACAGCTGCACGAGAAGCGATGTACCACGGAAGACTTCAATATAGATCACTGCAATGGCAGACAATAGCGGTCCACCTGCAAAGCGAGCTATGCCAGCAGCAAATGCGAGTATCGTGCCAATCACCATCGAGCTGAGAGCCAGAATGATGGTGACTTGGGCACCTTTGAAAAGGGCGGGTAGATATTCCGTCCAATGCATAGGGTCGTCTCCCGGGCAGAGAAAGGATTGGCCCCGCCGACCCCATTTAGACCGGCGGGTGCTGACAAGCTTACTTTGCGTTACAGAGCGCTGCTGTGTCTGCCGTGCGAGCAGCTTCTACGCTTTCTTCGCTAAGTCCATATGTTGTCAGTATTTTTTTATAGTCGTCTGTCTTCTTGAACTCGATAAGTTCTTTGTTAAAAGCCGCATAGAAGTCCTTGTCTTCAGGGCGGAAGCTGAAAGCGCCGAAGCTTCGTGCCGATTTGCCGTCAACGACGGGGTCAGTGAACGGATGAGCCTGTTCCAGCTGGGGGGAGTTCTCAACGAGCTTTGCAACCGTCAGTTCGGTTGCAGCATAGGCATCAGCTCTACCAGTTTGCACGGTGGATGGCGCATCGGCATTGCCTTGGATCATGACGATCTGCGACTCGTCTATCCCCATTCCATGCAGAAAGTCGATTTGATCAGCGCCCGACACAATCGCGACCTTCAAGGAAGGGTCTTTCTTGATATCATCGTATGAGTGGATGTTTTTCGGATTTCCCTTGGGCACCAAGAGGCCTTCGCCATAGCTGGAATTGGCAACGGTGAACTGCACCTGCTTGCAGCGTTCTGGCAGGACATTCTGTTCAGCGGCAACAAACTCAAAGCGCTTGGCTTTCAAGCCGGGAATGAGGGAGCCGAACGGCGTCACGGTCCAGTCGACTTCTTCGATGCCAAGCTTTTTAAAGATCGCCGCAGCGACATCGGGACCGATACCCTTGGCCGCGCCACTTTCATCCATATAGCCATAGGGCATCTCGTTGGCAGTTGCCCCACGCACAAAGCCAGCGCTTTTAAGGTCGTCAATCGTGACGGCTTGAGACGGCAAGGTGAGGGCAAGCGTAGCAGCCGCAGAAAGCAAAGTGGAAATCGTATAAAGTTTCATGCGCATCGTGTTCACTCCTCTTTAAAATTACCGGTTTTGTTGGCACCGGCTTATTGCTTCAGTGTCTCTGTTGGCTCGCTAGCTTGCGACGGGCGCCTCGCAGATCGTGGCAATGACCGAGAGGCAATCGCCCATCTTGACGAGGCCTGGAAAGTGGCGTGCAGCCAGAACACCGTCGAGTGCAGCGCGATATTCCTGCGCCGCGCCGCCCGTTCGCGCGATGCTATGCACACGGGCAACGACATCGCCTTTGCGCACTGCGGACCCTAGATCGACAAGTGGCTCCAGAAGCCCATCTGTGTCTGCAAAGCCGAAACAATCCTGTGACGGCATATCAAGCCAGACAGTCGGCGAATATTCTATCTCACCTTCCAGAATGCCGGAATGACGCAAAAGGTTGCGAACGCCGCGTTTGGCAATAGTAGCCGTTAGGGCGGATATGGTACCACCACCGGCAAGCTCTGTTGTTACAAAGAGCTTCCCTGCTTCTTCCGCAGTTGTGTCATACATGCCAACGGCATCAATCTCGATCATGCGCATCGAATAGGGCGCGCAGAAAGCTTTCACAGCGGCGAAGCAATTCTTCTCCTGCACTTTGTTCGGCAAAGCATGAGCAGCCGCATAGGGCAGAAAATCCAGCGTGCGACCTCCTGAATGAAAGTCCAGAACGATATCGGCTTCCGGCAACAGATAGCGGGTGAAGTAGTCGGCAATTCTCTCCGTCACGGCACCATCAGGGCGGCCCGGAAAACTGCGATTGAGATTGCCTTTATCAATTGGGGAGGTGCGTGTACCCGCTTGAAAGGCCGGAAAATTCATCGCTGGCACGATGATAACGCGACCTTTGATCTGATCCGGCTTCAGGTTCGCTGCAAGATCATAGAGTGCAACGGGACCCTCATACTCGTCGCCATGGTTGGCGCCTGTAAGCAACGCTGTCGGACCGTCGCCGTTGCGGATCACGCAGATAGGGATCATCAACGAACCCCAGGCGGAATCGTCCCGCGACCAAGGCAGCCGCAAATGACCATGCTGAATCCCATCCCGGTTGAGATCGACACTCGGCGTGATTGGGGAAGGGCGGGAAGGGGGCGTTGTGTGCATCATGACAGACCTAGTCCTTGACCACCAGCTTGCGCGGTACGTTTGAAAGACATTCGACGCCGGTTTCGGTAATGACGATGCTTTCGGTGATCTCCAGCCCCATGGTTTCGAGCCAAAGCCCTGTCATGAAGTGGAAAGTCATGCCCGGCTGCAATTCAGTGCGGTCGCCGGATCTCAGGCTCATTGTGCGTTCGCCCCAGTCTGGTGGATAGGAAAGCCCAATCGAATAGCCAGTGCGATTGTCTTTCACGATGCCATATTTTTTCAGAACGTCGAAAAATCCGGCAGCAATATCTTCGCATGTACTGCCGGGACGGGCAGCTGAAAGACCCGCTTCCATCCCCTCCAATGTGGCCTTTTCGGCATCGAGAAATGCCTGCATGGGCTTGCCGAGAAAGACCGTGCGAGACAGTGGACAATGATAGCGCTTGTAGCAACCGGCGATCTCAAAGAACGTGCCTTCGCCGGACTTCATCGGTAAGTCGTTCCAAGTCAAATGCGGAGCCGAAGCATCTGCGCCAGACGGCAAGAGCGGCACAATGGCCGGATAATCACCGCCAAATTCACCGACGCCACGCGTTCCCGCATCGTAGATTTCCGCCACCAGATCGCATTTACGCATGCCCGGTTCGATCGTGTCTACGATCCGCTTGTGCATGGCTTCAACAATACGGCCAGCCTTGCGCATATAGTCGATCTCTGTGGAGCTTTTGACGGCGCGTTGCCAGTTCACCAGCCCCTGCGCATCCTTGAAACGCGCGTTTGGCAGGTTTTTCTGCAAGGCATGATGGGCGGCGGCGGTATACCAGTAATTGTCGAACTCCACCGCGATTGTCTTGTTGCCCCACCCCTTGTCGTCCAGGATGGACGCCAGCAAATCCATCGGATGCCGCTCCAGCGACTGCACATAATGATCCGGGTAGCCAATGATGCTGTCATGACCGATCCAAGCCGTGCGCTTTGCGCCGTTTCCGTCCTGACCGCGCCCATACCAGATCGGTTCTCCATCCATCGCAAGAACGACACATTGATGGACATAGAAGGACCAGCCGTCGTAACCGGTCAGCCAGTGCATGTTGGATGGGTCCGTTACGATGATAATATCGAAACCCGCCTTTTCCATCGCGCGTCTGGTCTTGGCAATTCTGGCATCATACTCGGCGCGGGTGAAATTGAGTTCAACGCTCATTGATTGCCTCCAGCAGATTTGTTCGAGTCGATTTTGGTGCCTGCGTTGCGCTTGGTCGCCCGCTCAGTCGCAAGACGTGCAATAGCGGTGTCCTGAACCCCCGTACCCGTCAGGTCGCAGAATGTGATGTCTTCGGCATTGCGATGAAAAATACCGTCCTCGGAAATGATCTGTTCGAGTTCCGGCAAAGAAGCATCGGCTCTGACAATCCCGGCTTCAATTGCATGATGCAATTCGCCCAGTCTGCGCGTTTGGCTCAAGCTGTCTGCAACGTAGAGGACTGGACGGCGGAAGATCGCGGGATCTATTTCATTCTTGTGTTCAGCATCAGAACCCATTGCAGTGAGATGCTGCCCTGTCTCTAGCCAGTCGGCGTCGAGAAGCGGTGTTTCAGATGGAGTCGTCGTGACGATGATATCAACACCAGCGCAGGCTTTTCGAGCATCCTGCACAGGAATGACTGGGATACTGAGTTTCTGTTCCAGACTAGCGGCTACACTTTTCGCTTTGGTGAAGTCACGCGCCCAGATACGAGCTTCTTTGATCGGTCGCACCAGCGTCAAGGCTTCCAGCTGCAACTGGGCCTGAATGCCTGCACCGAAGATTGCCGCTGTGGTCGCGTCTTCACGCGCCAGATATTTTGCAGCAACTGCGCCCGCTGCGGCGGTGCGCACATCTGTCAGATAGCCATTGTCGAGCAGCAAGGCTTCGATAAGTCCGGTCTTAGCCGAGAACTGGATCATTAAGCCGTTCGTTGAGGGCAAGCCAATGGACGGATTGTTGAAAAATCCGGGACTGATTTTGATGGCGAAACTGTCGAGGCCAGGAATATAGGCGGTTTTAACGTCGACTTCTCCGCGCTCAGAGGGGATATCGAGCCGGAGGATTGGCGGCATACTAACTTTGCCGCTTGCAAGCGCACGAAACGCATCCTCAACACAGGCAATGCTTTCCAGATCGAGGGTTATGAACTGACGGAGATCCCCTTCGCTCAATATCCGCATCTCGGCCATCAGGTCGCTCCTTCCACGCTGGCATTCATGATCATGCGATGCTGTCGGGGGTCTATATTGCCGCCAGAAACGATGATCGCAGTAGGCGTGGAAACCGCAATTTTTCCGCTGAGAAGCGCCCCAATGCCAACGGCTGCAGCACCCTCAACAATCTCGTTCTCATGGATGGCCATATGCCTTATGCCAGCTGCAATCTCTTCCTCATCAAGAAGAACAACATCGTCCAGAAGGTTGCGGCACATGGCAAAAGTCCAGCGATTATCGAGGCCGATACCGCCCCCGAGCGAGTCCGCCAGCGTATCCACTTCCTCCACATTCACAGGCCTACCGGCAGCGAGACTTGCTTGCATCGCTGCACCACGTTTCATGGAAATGCCAATTATTCTAGCCGTCGGCTTATGCGCTTTGATTGCCGCAGCTATGCCTGATGCAAGCCCGCCACCGGAGAGTGGGATCAACACGGACTCGATCTCAGGTGAACTTTCAAGAAGTTCAAGCCCGATGGTTCCTTGACCCGCGATTACATGCGGATCATCAAACGGTGGGATCGAATTCATGTTGTCGTCGCGAACGAGACGCGCGACTTCTTCCATCGCATCATCTTGAGATTTTCCGACAATGCGAATGTCGGCACCCAGTCGATGGATAGCTTCGACTTTGTTTGACGGAACAAGCGAAGACAGGCAGATCGTGGCTTTGAGGCCTTGCAAGGAAGCTGCACGAGCCAATGCGCGACCATGATTGCCCGTTGAAGCCGTGACGACTCCGAAGTTTCTCTTCGACGTCGACAGGCTTAGAACAGCATTTGTTGCACCTCGCAATTTGAAGCTGCCGGTGGTCTGGCGATTTTCAAGTTTGAGGAATATGTCTGTTCCGGACAGTTTGCTTAAAGCGTTTGAGCGGACAAGTGGAGTTCGCTCAATATGGCCGCGCAGCCTGTCACGGGCTTGTTCGATTTCCCTGATACTCACCGTTTCGGACACGCCTATAGCCTCTCAAAACCTGTTGAGGAACGGAAGGGCTGCGGCCAATTTGATTGGTGCTCAAACGCAGGGCGCAATAATGCACCATATGCGAAACCGTGTGGCCGCAAGCTCGTTCCCCGTGTCTTGATTATTTTCGTTGCAATATGTGTGAAAGACAGAAAAGATCATGTCAATGATTATATTGGATCATTACAATTAGATTTGCGCCGCTGTTTTGGGAACACGCCTTGCCAGCCCTGCTTGCTCATGCCAAGGAGTAGCGCTCCGAATTGGACAACCTCACTTGAACCGGATCAACCAAATGAAGTCCGCCTTGAAGCTCGATGCCGTTGATCTGCGCATTCTCGATGCCGTGCAGGAAAATGCGAAAATCACAAAACTTGCATTGGCGGAAAAGGTCGGCTTGTCGCCGACACCATGCTGGCTCCGTCTCCGCAAACTGGAAGAAGCGGGCATAGTAACCGGTTATCATGCGCACATTGCCTATCGGAAAGTCGCCCCCATCGCGCATGTCATTGTGCAGATTACACTTGGTAATCATCGTCAGAGCGACTTTGATCGGTTTGAACGTGCCGTTTCGGCGTTACCGGAAATCATTTCGTGTTGGTCTGTTGGCGGCGGCGTGGACTATTTTCTAATGGTCGCCGCGCGCGATATTGATGGCTATCAGAGGCTGATTGATCGCCTCTTGGACCAGAATATCGGTATAGAGCGCTATTTCACCTATATCGTAACCAAGCTGGTCAAGGACGCGAACGGCGCTGCGCCGCTATCGCTTCTTGCGGACCATCCGGCATAGACCAAGCGGACTACAAACGGAGGCAATATTGGTCCAAATCAGTTGTGTTGTGCTTTGCTTTGGTCCAAATCGACAGTGCTCCCATGAGATGCTTTTCCTGAATTGGGAGAAGCACCATGAATGCCGTTCTGGATCATCCTATACAACACGACGGGCTTAAAAGGCTCAGGGACAAGCATCTCTTTCGAGAGCTTGCCTATATCAACGGACGTTGGATGTCGGGCGAGAATGCGGAGACATTTCCGGTTGTAGATCCCGCAACTGGACAGCGCCTCGCACGTGTCGCAAGTTTGAATGAAACCCGGACGCTTACAGCGATTGATGTCGCGGAAAAGGCATTCCCTGAATGGTCACGGCGCCTCCCACAGGATCGCGCGGGCATTTTGCGGCGATGGTACGAATTGATTGTTCAGAACAGGGGCGACCTCGCAGTGCTCTTGACGCTGGAGCAGGGCAAACCGTTCTATGAATCCCTCGGCGAGATCGACTATGGCGCAGCCTTTATCGAGTGGTTCGCTGAAGAAGCAAAACGCCTGAACGGAGAAACAATAGCCAGCCATCTGCCCGATGCCGAAATGCTCGTGCGTCGTGAGGCTCTTGGTGTTGTGGGTCTGGTAACGCCGTGGAATTTTCCAAATGCCATGATTACCAGAAAAGCAGCTGCGGCTCTTTCTGCAGGCTGTCCGGTTGTCGTTCATCCATCGTCGGAGACGCCACTTTCTGCACTTGCACTGGCTGAGCTTGGCGAGAGAGCAGGATTTCCGGCCGGTATTTTCAATGTAGTCACGGGCAAGGCCGCTCCAATCGTCGATACGCTTTGCAACGACACTCGTATACGTGCCTTGAGCTTCACCGGTTCTACCCACATTGGCACGTTGATTGCATCCAAATGCGCTGCGACCGTCAAACGCCTTGTCATGGAGCTTGGCGGGCATGCACCACTGATCATCTTCGACGATGCCGATCTCGAGCGAGCCGTAGACGTGGCGATGGCAGCCAAATTCGCCACGTCAGGTCAGGACTGCCTTGCCGCAAACCGCATCTTTGTTCAGCGCGGCATTCTCGCTTCCTTCACCGAAGCCTTTGCTGCGCGCATCGCTATGCTCAAAGTTGGTCAGGGTTTCGAGGATGAGGTGGATATCGGACCCCTGATGCACGAGCGCGCCGTCGCCAAGGTCGAAGAGCACGTTGCGGATGCGCGTGCGTGTGGAGCACGCGTGCTTGTTGGCGGAAATCGTATGGGCGACAATACGCTGTTTTATGAGCCGACCTTGCTGGTCGATGTGCCAAATGACGCTGCGATTATGCACGAAGAAACATTTGGCCCGGTTGCTGCAATCACTGCTTTTGAAACAGAAGATGAGGTCATCGCGCGGGCTAATGCCACAGAATATGGCCTCGTCGCTTATGTCGTAACGGCAAACGGTGCACGGCAACTGAGGATGGGGCGTGCGCTCGAATACGGCATGGTTGCCATCAATCGCGCCAAAATCACCGGCGCTCCCATCCCCTTTGGCGGCTGGAAACAATCCGGATTGGCGCGCGAAGGGTCACATCATGGCATCCACGCCTTCACGGAACTCAAATATCTCTGCATCGATACCGCCGCATGAATGTGTCGCGAAATGAAAGGAAACTGACAATGTTGAACAACAGCAACGAATTGACCGCCTGGGACCGCGACCATTTTTTCCATCCGTCGACACATATGGGCATGCATGCGCGTGGCGAAACGCCAACCCGCGTATTGGACGAAGGCAAGGGCGTGTTTATCACCGATGTGAATGGACGTAAGAGCCTCGATGCGTTTGCCGGTCTCTACTGCGTGAATGTGGGTTATGGCAGGACGGAAATCGCTGATGCTATCGCTGAGCAGGCTCATAAGCTTGCCTATTATCATGCCTATGTCGGCCACGGTACGGAAGTATCGATCACGCTTGCCAAGATGATTATCGACCGGGCACCAGCGCATATGAGCCGCGTCTATTTCGGCTTGTCCGGTTCTGATGCCAATGAAACCAACATTAAATTGATATGGTACTACAACAATATTCTAGGACGTCCCGAGAAGAAAAAGATCATCTCGCGCTGGCGCGGCTATCATGGCTCGGGTGTGATGACAGGCAGTTTGACCGGTCTTGCGACCTTCCATAACGCGTTCGATTTGCCACGTGCACCCATCTTGCACACACAGGCGCCTTATTATTTCCGTCGTGAAGATCGCTCGATGAACGAAGAGCAATTCTCGCAATATTGTGCTGACCAGCTTGAAGAAATGATCCTCGCTGAAGGGCCAGACACGATTGCTGCGTTCATCGGTGAGCCTGTATTGGGAACCGGTGGGATTGTTCCGCCTACGGCTGGCTATTGGCAAAAAATACAGGCCGTTCTCGACAAATACGACATTCTGCTCGTTGCAGACGAGGTCGTGACTGGTTTCGGTCGCCTGGGCAGCATGTTTGGGTCCGAACATTATGGAATGAAGCCTGACCTGATCACAATCGCCAAGGGATTGACGTCTGCCTATGCACCGCTTTCCGGATCGATAGTTTCGGATCGCATGTGGGACGTGCTGGTCAAAGGGTCGGACAAGATGGGACCGATAGGCCATGGCTGGACCTATTCGGCGCATCCCATCTGCGCAGCAGCTGGTGTGGCAAATCTCCAGCTCATCGATGACTTGAAACTGGTAGAAAATGCCGGTTCTACCGGCGCTTATTTCCGTAATGCTCTCAACGATGCTATCGGCAATCACAAGCATGTCGGAGATGTGCGCGGCGACGGGCTGATGGCTGCTATCGAGTTTGTAGAAGATCGCGCCGATCGCAAATTCTTCGATCCATCACTCAAGATTGGAGCGCAGATTTCGGCTGCTCTTCTTGCCAATGGGGTCATCGGGCGTGCAATGCCGGAAGGTGACATTCTGGGCTTTGCGCCGCCACTTTGTCTGACGCAGGACGAAGCGGATCAAGTCGTTTCAGCAACAAAAGCAGCGGTTGAAAGCGTCTTCGCAAATCGCTAATGATTGAACTTCGCGGGGCAACTTTACGATAGGTTGGCCCCGCATTGTTGACGATATTTCCGCATTCTGCGACATTCGCATCATGCAAAATTCCATCTCCATTGATCAGGACTATCTCGTCACACGGCTCAAGGCACTTCTTGCGATACCAAGCCCAACGGGCTTTACAGATGAAGCCGTCCGCTATGTAGCACGTGAACTGGAAATGCTCGGTCTGGAAGTCATGCTGACCAGACGTGGTGCAATCCGGGCGCGCCGACCAGGCATTTCCAGACGCCCGGCTCGGGGCATCGTGTCCCATGTCGACACATTAGGTGCTCAGGTTAAGTACCTGAAAGATAATGGCCGTCTTGAACTGGTCTCTATCGGAAACTGGTCTGCCCGTTTCGCGGAAGGCGCGCGGGTGTCCATCTTTTCCGGCAAGGGGACCTATCGCGGGTCAATCCTGCCATTGAAAGCATCCGGTCACACTTTCAATGAAGAAGTGGATAGCCAGCCGGTCGGCTGGCCCTATGTCGAATTGCGGGTCGATGCACTGGCGCGCAATAAGGACGACCTTGTTCAGCTTGGCATTGATGTCGGTGATATTGTAGCTGTCGATCCTGCGCCGGAGTTTATCGATAACGGCTTCATCGTGTCTCGCCATCTCGATGACAAGGCAGGCGTGGCCATCATGCTGGCCTCACTTGAAGCCATGCAGCGAGCTGCCGTCGAAACGCCAGTTGACACCTATTGGCTTTTCACGATCGGTGAAGAAGTGGGTGTCGGCGCATCGGCTGTGGTGGTTCCCGATATTGCCTCTCTCGTTGCCATCGACAACGGAACCACCGCGCCAGGGCAGAACTCATCCGAATTTGGCGTAACGCTTGCAATGGCTGACCAGACGGGTCCGTTCGATTATCACCTGACTAAGAAGCTCTATGAGCTTTGCGGCGAGCACGAAATTCAGGTGCAGAAAGATGTGTTCCGTTATTATCGTTCAGATGCAGCTTCCGCTGTTGAAGCCGGACATGACGTGCGCACAGCGCTATTGACGTTCGGTGTGGACGCTTCTCACGGATATGAACGCATTCATTTGAGTGCTTTGACATCGATAGCAAAATTGGCCGTTCATTACGCTATGAGCGACGTGGAAATAAAGCGCGATGCCGAGGAAACCGCCAAGGGATTGAAGGGCTTCACGCATCAGAAATCGACCAAAGCCGAGCAGGACTTGAAGCCAGAACACACGCCTGCCGAATAGCAAAAAATCACCTGATATTGCGGGCCAGCTGAGGCCCAGCATTTTCTTCGGTTGGAAATTTATTATGATAATTCATTGATCCCATCGATTTTATGCCTATAAATTAGAGTTAGCTAATTGGCATAACGAAAGGGGATCGCTCTATGAGAAGATTATTTCGTGCTGCGCTGGCGGCAATGACGCTCGCAATTGCAGGACCTGCAATGCCGTCGCTGGCTCAAACGCCGCCAAACGTGCTGATCGTGGGACAGATTGCTGAACCGCAATCGCTCGATCCCCATACGGTGACGGCGACCAATGACTTCCGCATACTCGTGAATATATATGACGGCCTCGTGCGCTATAAGGATGGGACGCTTGAGGTTGAACCGGCACTCGCTGAAAGCTGGACAATTTCGGATGACGGTAGAACCTATCGCTTCAAGTTGCGTCAGGGTGTCAAATTTCATGACGGGTCCGATTTCAACGCCGAAGCAGTGAAGTTTAACTTCGATCGAATGTTGAGGGAGGATCACCCTTTCTACAACACGGGGCCGTTCCCGCTCTCCTTCAATTTCTCGTCGATTGAAGCGGTCAATGCGATTGATCCGGCAACAGTCGAGTTCAAACTGAAGGAGCCATTTGCGCCGTTCCTCTCCAATCTGGCTTATCCAACCGGTCTGATCGTGTCGCCTGAAGCCGTGAAGAAATACGGTAAGGAATTTGGGCGCCATCCGTCGGGAACAGGTCCGTTCAAATTTGCCGAATGGCAATCGGGTCAACGCGTTTTGGTGGAACGGAATCCCGACTATTGGGATGGTGCGCCCACCTTGGAAGCCATCGTATTCCGCCCGATTACCGATCCAAATACCCGCGTCGCGGAGATGATGGCTGGTGGTCTTGATGTCATGGTGGAAGTGCCGCCAGACAATCTCGCGACCTTCAAGCAGGATGGGAACTTCGCCGTTGCAGAACAGGCAGGACCTCATGTCTGGTTCACGATTCTGAATGCAAAAACGGGGCCTTTCGCGGATAAAAAGGTGCGTCAGGCCGCAAATTACGCAGTCAATAAGTCAGCGCTCGTCGACAATGTTCTGCAAGGCTCGGCAACCGTGGCGGCAGGTCCTATTCCGCCTGCTTTCAACTGGGTGGAAGACAAAACCGAACCTTATCCCTATGACCCAGAAAAGGCCAAAGCACTGCTGGCGGAAGCAGGCGTCACCAATCCGGAGATTACATTTTATGTGACGGAGGGCGGTTCCGGTATGCTCGATCCCATCACCATGGGTGCGGCGATACAGGCTGATCTTCAGGCCGTTGGGTTCAAGGTGAAAATCGAAACCTATGAATGGAACACATTTCTGGGCCGCGTCAACACGGGTCTCGATGGCAAAGCCGATATGGCGGAAATGGCGTGGATGACCAATGATCCCGACACTGTTCCATATCTGACGTTGCGTACGGATGCCTTGCCGGACAAGGGCGGTTTTAATTCCGGTTATTACTCCAACCCGCAACTGGACACACTTCTCGAAAAGGCGCGCACTTCAACCGATCAGGCTGAACGGGGCAAGCTCTACGGCGAGGTCCAAGCAATCGTGCATGACGATGCGCCGTGGCTTTTTGTGGCCAACTGGAAGCAGAATGCGGTCACAACAGCGACTGTCAAAGGCTTCAAGCTGCAACCGTCCTTCCTGCTGCATCTGAAAAACGTGACAAAGGAGTAAGCCTCAAGCCCGTTTGCCGAAGTTCACGGCAGCAATTTCCCATGACATACAGGAGGGCTTGAAATGCCAGCCTATATTCTAAAGCGTCTTGCCGCGGTCGTCCCTGTCTTACTGGGGCTTTCAATCATCGTTTTTCTCGTGATGGCCATGATCCCCGGCGACACGGCTACCGCATTGCTTGGCTCCTATGCGACGCCTGAAAACGTTGAACGGGTCAACCGCGATCTTGGTCTGGATAAGCCGCTGGTGCAGCAATATTTTATCTGGATCGGCAATCTGTTGCATGGCGATTTTGGTCGTTCCTTTGTGCTCAACAGGCCTGTCCTTGATGAAGTTCTGGAGCGATTTCACGCTACACTGATCCTGGCTGGTGTGGCGCTCTTCCTGTGTTCCATCGTGGGATTGCTGGCGGGGATTGTCTCAGCTGTCCGCCAGTTCGGCTGGGTCGACCGTGCAATAACCTTCGTGGTTCTGGCCGGAATTTCGATTCCATCATTCTGGCTCGGCCTATTGCTGATTTATCTCTTCGCAGTTCATTGGCGGGTGCTGCCGGCTTCGGGAATGTATGCCGTTTATGGCGGCGGTGATCTGAGGGACCTGCTCTGGCATCTGATTTTACCGGCAGGAACGCTTGCCGTTGTGGCGGCCGGCGTTATCGCGCGATTGACACGCAGCGCGATGCTGGAAGTCTTGCGACAAGACTATATCCGCACGGCTCGCGCCAAGGGGCTTAACGAGCGACGGGTGATCTACCGCCATGCGTTTCGCGCTGCCCTTGTCAGTGTTATTCCCGTCATCGGCATACAAGCCGGTTTTGTCCTTGGCGGTGCGGTTTATATCGAAACTGTATTTCAGTGGCCTGGCATCGGCGCGATGTTGGTGAAGGCCATTTCCACACGCGATATCCTGCTGGTGCAAGGTGGTGTTCTTGTGGTGGCTGCAAGCTACGTCATCTTCAATCTGGTTGCCGATATTCTCCAGACCATGCTTGACCCGAGGATTCGTACATGAGTTTGCTGACACAAACCGCGGCGGGTCCCGCGCCGATACGTCTGACCTCATGGGGACTACTCATGAGTAACCGGTTGGCTGCTTTCGGATTCTTCCTGTTGATAGCAATCTGCCTTGTTGTTCTGGCAGCACCCATGCTGCCGTTGCCAAATCCAGATGCTACATCACCCGCGACACGTTTGCAGCCTTTATTCACGTCCGGCCACTTGCTCGGTACGGATCAACTGGGCCGGGATATTCTAAGCCGGGTTATCTGGGGTACACGCGTGTCGGTGGCGGTCGGCTTTGCCGCCACTTTAATAGCGGCCATCATCGGTTCTTGCATTGGCCTTGTCGCTGGCTTTGTCGGTGGACGCACCGACAATCTGATGATGCGCGGCATCGATATGCTCATGGCATTTCCTTACATATTGCTTGCCTTGGCGATTGTAGCTGTCCTTGGACCCGGTTTGATGAATGCGCTTTTCGCAATAGCGGTCGTCAATATCCCGTTTTTTGCACGCAATGTCCGTGGTGTTACGCTAGGTCTTGCCCATCGAGAATTCATCGATGCGGCGCGGCTTTCCGGTAAAAGCCCACTCTCGATCCTGGCGAGCGAGGTTCTTCCAAATGTCATGCCGGTGATCGTTATCACCATGTCGACGACTGCCGGTTGGATGATCCTCGAAACGGCAGGGCTCAGTTTTCTCGGTCTGGGCGCGCAACCTCCACAAGCTGATCTGGGATCGATGCTGGGTGAAGGCAGGGCGCAGCTTTTCAATGCACCGCATGTCTCCATAGTCCCGGGCCTGATGATCTTCCTGCTTGTGATCAGCTTGAATGTGCTTGGTGACGGCGTACGCGATATACTCGATCCTCGCCTGCGGTCTGGAGCGCTTGCACGCCCCGGTGCCAGAACTGAGATAGCCCGTGATCGCGCCACGAAATCCGACGCGCCCGACGATGCGGTATTGTCGGTTGAGGCTCTGGAAACTGGTTTCGTCAGCGGTGGACGTTTCACGCCTGCAGTGAAGAATATTTCTCTCAAGTTGCACAAGGGCGAGTGTCTCGGCCTCATTGGAGAGAGCGGCTCAGGTAAAAGCGTTACAGCACTTTCCATCATGGGGCTGGTGGCATCGCCGCCCGGGCTTATTCGCAACGGCTCGATATTTCTGGAGGGCAGGGACGTTCTTTCCCTTCCGGAAACGGAACTTACGACCCTTCGCGGAAACAAAGTGGCCTATGTGTTTCAGGATCCGCTGACGACACTGCATCCGATGTATTCCATTGGATGGCAGGTTGAGGAAGCTATTGGAGCGCATCGTCGCCTCACCGCAGCCGAGCGACGCGAACAAGCAATAGCCCTGCTTGAGAAGGTTGGTATTCCAGACGCCAGAGAACGCGCCAGTCACTATCCGCATCAGCTTTCCGGGGGGCAACGCCAACGTGTCGGCATTGCGATGGCTCTCGCCAATGACCCCGATATCATCATCGCAGACGAGCCAACGACGGCGCTGGATGTGACTGTGCAGGCACGAATTCTTGATCTGCTGCGTGAGTTGCAACGCGAACGCGGCATAGCATTGTTGTTTATCACCCATGACTTTGGGGTCGTTTCAGAAATCTGCGACCGCGTTGCGGTGATGAAGGATGGCGAGATTGTCGAGACAGGTACGGCGAGGGCGGTCTTATCCAATCCGCAGCATGACTATACGCGCCGGCTCATTGCTTGCGTGCCGGAACTCGGACAAGGCCCGAGCTTTCTCGAAAAGGTAGCCAAAGTCTTCGGACGTGAGAATAAAGGCATAAAAGCATGAGTGAAATTGCGATCAGTGCACGGGAGCTTACCAAGACATTTGGTGGTGGGCGAACTCTCTTTGGCAGGAAACGCCATCAGGTCGATGCAGTCAAAAAAGTGTCTCTTGATCTGCGGCGAGGTGAAACCCTTGCCGTGGTAGGCGAAAGCGGCTCGGGAAAGAGTACGCTTGCGCGCATGTTTGTGGGGCTGACGGAACCGACAAGCGGGACCATGAAAATCGCTGACCGCGATGCGACTGATTTGCGTAGATCGGGCGCGCGTGCATTCGGCAAGGTCATTCAATATGTCTTTCAAGACCCCGTCGCCTCGCTCAATCCGCGTAAAACCATCAAACACATCCTAGACGTTCCGCTCAAGCTTCTCGGCAAATACGACACAGCGCAGCGCACAAAGAAAATGTTACAATTGCTCGATGCGGTGCAAATGCCCAAAGACACGCTGGAACGCTATCCGCATGAGTTCTCAGGCGGACAGGCACAGCGTATTGCGATAGCGCGTACGCTCGCAGCGGAAGCCGAGATTGTCGTGCTTGATGAGCCAGTCAGCGCTCTTGATGTTTCGGTACAAGCTCAGGTTCTCTTGTTGCTAGATGAGCTTAAGCGGGAATTCGATCTGTCCTATCTTTTCATAAGTCACGATCTTGCTGTTGTAGAGGCCATTTCGGATCGGGTGGCAGTGATGTATTTCGGGGAAATTGTGGAAGAGGCTCCCGTTCGCGATCTTTTCGATCACCCGCAACACGCCTATACGCGACAATTGCTGGATAGCGCACCACGCATCAGGAAAGAGTAGAAGTGGCATGGTCAAAACGGGCCTTAAAAACAGCGGCGAAACACTGGAGCGTGTAAGCGCGAAGGCAACAAAGCCCAAGCGCAGGCCGGAAGAAATTGCGGACCGCATCAAGGATTTCATCAGAGCCAAAACATTGAAGCCTGGTGACCGCCTTCCACAGGAAAAGGAGCTGATCGACCAGTTTAAAGCTGCGAAGGGCACGGTTCGAGAGGCCATGAAAGCACTTGAAACGCAAGGGCTTATCTATACGCGAAGCGGGCCGGGCGGGGGTGCATTTGTGGCGGAGCCATCGGCGCGACATGCCATGGAAATGCTGGGCAGTTTTTTCTTCTTCGATCAGCCTAGCTTGAGCGAAATCTACTCGATACGCAAGTTGCTGGAACCGGAAATTGCGGCATTGCTGGCAGGCAAGCTGACGCACGGTGATATTGTTCAACTTGAGAACACCATGCGTCTTTATGATCGCCCGCCTGTCGATCTGGACGATCAATATCAACAGCGCGTGGCCGAATTGGATTTCCATTCACTGTTAGCGCAACAATGTCCAGACCGGCTGCTGGGCTTCGTTTCCGGGCTCACTCACCATCTTTTGCGCAACTTGCCTGTTGCCCGCGCCATCTATGCGGATCCAACGCCTGCGTCTCGTGAAGCTGGGCTGGTTTTTCAACATCGTCTGCTGGCCGCTCTTATCGAAAACAGACGGGAGGATGCCCGGCTGATCGCTTACGAACATATGGTTTCCGCCGAAGATTATATGCTTTCAAAGGCCACGACCGTCGTCGGAAAGGTTTAGGAAAAGCCGATAAAAATGGGAACCATCCCGGCGCTGTTGCATTTGCAACTGGGAGGGCCGCCGCCAAAACAAACGCGACGGCCCCATTCGTGAGGGCATAGCCCGCAGATATAGCAAGCAGTTTTCGGGCTGTGCAAAGAGACGAAGCGGATTTGACGGCGTTACGGTCACAGATGCGCTCTCGTTATGACAATGGAGGTTTCGACCCTTTTTATGTGTGGAATTTGCGGAGAAGTCAGGTTCGATGGCGGCACGCCATCGGTTTCGGCAGTCTCGAAAATGGCAGATGTTTTGAGTCCCAGAGGGCCCGACGCATCTGGTATCGTCGTCCGGGGCAATATAGGCTTCGGTCACAGAAGACTGAGAATTCTCGATCTTTCCGAAAAATCACAGCAACCCATGATCGATGCAGATCTAGGTCTGACATTGGTTTTCAACGGATGTATCTACAATTTCCGTGAGTTGCGCGCAGAGCTTGAAGCGAAGGGTTATCACTTCTTTTCCGATGGAGATACCGAGGTGATCCTGAAGGCTTGGCACGCCTGGGGAGAAAACTGCGTCTCTCGGTTTTTAGGCATGTTCGCTTTTGTAATCCACGAACGGGATACGGGACGGATCATTCTTGCCCGCGATCGTTTCGGGATAAAGCCGCTCTATCTCTCCGAGGTCAACGGCGCGTTGCGCTTTGCATCTTCGTTGCCAGCACTGGTAAAGGCTGGCGGCGTTGATACCTCAATTGATCGTGCTGCGCTCCACAATTACATGAGCTTTCACGCTGTCGTGCCGCCACCGCGTACGATCTATGAAGGCGTACGCAAGCTGCCCCCAGCAACGATGCGTATTTATGAGGCCAATGGCAGTTTCAAAGATCGCATCTATTGGCAAGCTCCTTATCGCCGCCTGCCGGGTGACAACGCGCTGAGCCGGGAGGAATGGCAGGAACAACTGTTGGACATGCTCCGCCTGGCAGTCAAAAGGCGCATGATTTCAGACGTTCCAGTCGGTGTTCTTCTTTCGGGCGGCGTGGATTCCAGCCTCATCGTAGGCTTGCTGGCGGAAGCAGGCCAGACTGGTCTTATGAGCTTTTCTGTCGGTTTCGAAGAAGCCAATGGTGAGAAGGGCGACGAATTCGTCTATTCGGACCTCATAGCCAAGCACTTCGGAACGGACCATCACAAAATCTTCGTTCCGTCAGCGGACCTTATGGACGCTTTGCCCGGAACGATCGCTGCCATGTCGGAGCCGATGGTTTCCTATGACAATGTCGGCTTCTACCTTCTCTCAAAAGAAGTGTCGAAACACATCAAGGTTGTCCAGTCCGGTCAGGGTGCTGACGAAGTTTTCGGCGGCTATCACTGGTATCCGCCGCTTGTGGATTCCAACGATGTGGTCCGTGACTATGCCGAGGGCTTTCGCGACCGCACGCATGCTGTGCTTGCCACACAATTGTCCGCAGACTGGATGCCTGAGCAGGATTACAGTCAGGCGCTTCTCGAAGAGAAGTTGCTTGAGGACGGTGCCGATACGCCGGTTGACCGTGCGCTGAGGCTCGACACCAATGTGATGCTCGTGGATGATCCGGTCAAGCGCGTTGATAACATGACGATGGCGTGGGGACTGGAAGCGCGTGTGCCTTTCCTGGACCACGAATTGGTCGAGCTGGCAGCGCGAATTCCGCCAGAAGAAAAGCTGCGCGATGGCGGTAAAGGTATCCTCAAGGACGTTGCGCGGAAAGTCATCCCAAGCGAAGTCATTGATCGCAAGAAGGGCTATTTCCCGGTACCGCAGCTCAAATATATCGCCGGGCCCTATCTCGATATGCTGCGCGATGCATTGTCATCCCAGAAGGCGCGCGAGCGCGGTCTTTTCCAGCGTGACTATCTTGAGCGCTTGTTCGCCAACCCATCAGACCACATCACGCCTCTGCGCGGGTCGGAGCTGTGGCAAGCAGGACTGCTGGAAATGTGGCTCCAGACGCGGGAGGCATGAATGCGAAATCATGGTGAGGAACAAATGACCCGGCAGAAAGTCAGGGGCGGTAAGGCTCTTTCGCATCGTCTGACACGCTTGCGCACGCCGGAAAGCGCTGGATTTTACCAGGAGCATTCGCATGGCGCCAACAAGGTAGAAGCTGATAGCAGACAACACAATGTGACCCTCGATTGCGGTTGGGGGCGACTGTTGTTTGCGCAGACATTTGACAGCAATCAGGCCATTGTCGACGCGATGCGAGCGGAGGCCCCGGCAAGCCGCGATATTCTATTTTATGTCAGCGATCCGCACGTGCTGTTGTCACTTGCACCCCACGAGATTTTTCTTGATCCTTCGCACACCTATCGTCTGGAACTGTCGACTTATCGGGCCGGAGGACGCCGCACGCGCGGCGTCACCATTCGCCGCGCCATTTCGGAAATTGATGCGGACGGCATCAACGGAGTTTACGCCGCGTGCGGCATGGTTCAGCTTCGAGCTGATTTCTTTTCTGCAGAGCGTGTAAACCGTGCAGTCACCTATTTTGTCGCTCAGGACGATGCCACTGGCGAAATTGTCGGCACGGTGACAGGCATTGACCATCAGCGCCTGTTCGACGATCCGGACCGCGGAGCTTCGCTTTGGTGCCTTGCCGTTCACCCACAGGCACGCCAGCCCGGCATCGGTGAAAAGCTGGTGCGTATGCTTGCCGAACACTTTCAGGCGCGTGGGTTGCGTCATATGGATTTGTCTGTGTTACACGACAATGAGAACGCCATTCGGCTCTATGAAAAGCTTGGTTTCAATCGTGTTCCGCTCTTTGCAGTGAAGTGCAAAAACGCGATCAATGAAAAGTTTTTTGCGTCCCGCCTCGAAGCGGTAGAAGCACTCAATCCCTATGCGCGGATCATTGTCGATGAGGCAATGCGCAGGGGTGTGCAAGTTGATGTTACAGATGCTGAAGGCGGCTTCTTTCGTCTTTCTTATGGCGGCCGTTCCGTTCACTGTCGCGAAAGCCTGTCAGAGATGACATCCGGTGTTGCCATGTCGATCTGCGACGATAAAGCCGTGACAAGGCGTGTCGTTGAAAAAGCGGGGCTGGTCGTTCCTGCACAGATTTCCGCAGACGAAAGCGTTGAAACGCAAGAATCTTTCTTGCGCCAACACGGGAAACTTGTCGTCAAGCCGGCGCGCGGAGAACAGGGGCGGGGCATTTCTGTCGGCATCTCAGACATGAAGCACCTGCAGACGGCGATCAAACAGGCTCGTACTGTTTGTGATCGCGTGTTGCTGGAAGCCTGCTTCGAGGGTGAAGATTTACGGTTGGTCATCATCAACTATGAGCTGGTCGCAGCAGCAGTGCGTCGACCTCCACGTGTGGTGGGTGACGGAAAGACGACGGTGCGAAAACTCATCGAAATTCAATCACGTCGACGGGCTGCCGCTACTGGTGGTGAAAGTCGCATTCCTATCGACACCGAAACGAAGAGATGCCTTCAGGAACAAAGTTTGTCGCTCGATAGCGTGCTTGATGACGGTCGTGAGATCACCGTGCGCAAGGCGGCCAATCTGCATACAGGTGGAACCATCCATGACGTGACGTCGGTTGTCGATCCAAAGCTTGTTGATGCTGCTTGCCGTGCCGCACGTGCAATCAATATTCCCGTGGTCGGCATCGACTTCATGATCAAGCAACCGGACAAACCGGAATACATCTTTGTCGAGGCTAATGAGCGACCTGGACTTGCCAATCATGAGCCACGGCCAACAGCAGCCAAGTTTGTTGAATGTCTGTTTCCGCAACTCTACCGGGAGGGCTGAAATGATCGATCAATGTCAGCCTCGGTGCTACTGACAATTGGAACAGCATCCGGGAGGAGTAACAGAACCATAATACACTCTTCCCAAGGTTATTTCGCAGAAGATAGTGAAACGAAAACAGGTGGTCTGCATTTTAGCAGGCCACCTGTTTGTTCGTTTCGTTCAGCGCGATGTGCACTGATAGGTTAGGTCAGGTTCGGGGCAGGGGTTGTCCCGATAGTGTGTTTGTTACGCCTTGCCGAGACGCTTGCGCAGTTCGGTGTTTTCGGAGCGAAGCTTTGCAGCCAGTTCCTTGCGCAGCTTTAGGTTTTCGGCTTCCAGTGCCACAAGCGCCTTCAGATCGTCGCTCGTCGGTGATGCCTTTGCGGCTGCCGGAGCTGCGGTCTTTCCAGCCGCGTTCTTCCAGTTGTAATAGGTCTGCTCGCTAACTTCAGCATGCTGCAATGCAGCCTTCAACGTGGTCTTACCGCCCTTGGTGGCCTTTTCAACCGAAGCAAGAATGGAAGCGCGTTCAGCTGGCGTATATTTCTTCACCTTGCGACCAGCCGGGGCTGCGACGGCTGCAACAACCTTGGCGGCCTTGGGTGCAGCTTTTGCTTTGGGAGCCTTGGCGGCCTTTACAGCCGGCTTGGCAGCCGCGGCTTTAGGCTCAGCCTTCTTGCGTGGTGCGCGGGTTTTCGGCTTGGCGCTCACAGGCTCTGCTGCTGCGGTCTGGTTTGCTTCTACGATGGTTTCATCAGCCATGTTCAGTTTCTCCTGAATTGATACTCGGGTCAGCTTTCCGGGTGCCGAATATATGGGACAATGCTTAATGCAACTATAAGTGCCATTACTTTGACAATTTGTGAAGAGATGCCCTCACATAAGGATGATGAGACGATCTATTATGAAGCAGGATTGATTGTTGAAAACTGAGGTTTAAATCTGTAGGTAGAGCACAGTACCTGTCGGGGCACCTCCACGGAATTTGATTGAGAAAGCTATTTTCGGATGAAGAATCCAATCCGCAATGTTGTCGTTGAATATAAGAACCGGCGTGCGCGCAAGAGCGGCAATGCGCTTTGGGGCAACCTTGATCTGAAGTCGATTGCACGGGAAGTGGAAGAGGATACCAAGGCGCCAATGTCTGCCGAGCAGGTAACACCGGCCGTCTCCCAGGCAGACAATGAGCCAGCCGCGCCTGTCCACGCGCCAACGCCACGGATAGAAGCCAAGACTGAGCCCAAGATTCTCGTTGTCGATATGGCAGAACCTGTCGCCACAAAAGTGAGCATAGCCTCGCCAGAACCGGAAGTGCCTGCCGCAGTTGAAGCCAAGGTTTCTCCCGTCCCTGCCAAGAAAAAAACCAATACTCCCCGTCGCTTGAAGCCGATTGCTGACAAGCCGATGAAAGCCAAGCCCGTTTCCAAAGCCCCAGCTGACATATTGGATGAACTGGCTGCGCTTGAAGCAGAAAATACCACGCTAAAACGGCAACTGGCCCAAAAGCTTAACACCGAAAATCAACAAATGCGGAAAATGCTGAACAGGTAAAGGCCGACGCGTCACTCTACGATACTGCAATTATCAATTCTTATGCATTTATCAATGAGCGCGCTCTACATTATATTTGTTAGTATCGTTTAGGCACTACTTGCTATCTTGAATTCGATTTGGGAAAATAAGCACATTTAATATAAAGCATTCCGGCGACCTGGGGAGCATTTCGACTTCTTCAGTATCGAAGAGGGCGGGGCATGGACGCAAAATCAGTTTATATCACAGTCATGCTGATCATTCTCGCAAATGGTGGCGTTCTGAGTGCCATCCTTTCGGATTTTCCTGCCGCTCTGCGACCAGCCGCCCGTATTTGGCAGTGGGCAACGCTTCTTGTGGCATTAGGCTGCGGGATTTTTGCGGCCGAAGTTTACTTGCCCAAAGATCTCACTGTCATTGTCGCCAATGTGGTTCTGGTTACGGCGCTCAGCATGTATCATCTTGCCATAAGAAGGTTTCACGGCTTGCCACTTTACTCAAATGTGTTGTTGGTGCCGCTTTTTGGAATGCTCGCATTTCTCTACTATGTAGTTTACGTCCCAGATATCAAAGCACGTGTGGTCATAGTATCGGTTCTCTGGGCCATCATTATGCTTGCATCCACGTCAATTCTGATCAGCAAAGAGCATTCGGCGGAGTATCAATCCCGAAGCCGGTTTGCAATGTCGGTCATCTATATGATGGCCGCGTTCACGACGATACTGCGCGCGATTTTATATGTGTCGC
The DNA here is from genome assembly GCF_014138065.1 of Ochrobactrum sp. P6BSIII. Taxonomy (NCBI): domain Bacteria; kingdom Pseudomonadati; phylum Pseudomonadota; class Alphaproteobacteria; order Hyphomicrobiales; family Brucellaceae; genus Ochrobactrum; species Ochrobactrum sp. P6BSIII. The sequence continues at coordinate 126,588 of NZ_JACGXB010000007.1, forward strand.
TGGATACGAAAGCAAACTTCACAATCGCAGATAACACCCATTGGATGAATAGTGTCACGCCTGTCTTCTTATCGGTACTGCCTGTTATTGGGACAACAACATTTCTGCTGATGTGCTCCGATCAGGTGAAGCGCCGTTGGCAGAATGCCGCGTCTCGCGATTATTTGACTGATCTTCCGAACCGGCGCTCACTGATCGCTTATGGTACATCAATTATCGAAGCCAACGACGAGAATTCGAGGCATCGCGCAGTAGCGGTTCTGGACATTGACTGGTTCAAATCCATCAATGATACCTATGGCCATTTTGCAGGCGATCTTGTCCTACAAACTCTTTCACAGAGATTGAAAAGTGTCCTGGAAGCAGACGACTTCATCGCTCGGACTGGTGGTGAGGAATTCGTTATCATCTTTGGAGAGAAAAGTAGTCTGGACGCCGAAATAGCGGCGGAACATATCCGCAATGCAGTTGCTGAGAGCAGTTTCGCGATAGAAAATGTGTCCATATCTGTGACGGTTTCGATTGGACTGGTGACACGGAATGCGCCGACCAAATTTGATGATGTGATGATACGTGCAGATAAAGCACTGTACGCTGCAAAGAATAACGGACGCAACCGAACTGAAGTCGTTGCGATGGGTTAAAGCTGAAAGAGTTATCTGATCAGCTGCGGTGCGCACTCAGGCTTTCCTAAAGTTCCATAAGATAGATTACGCGATCCACTTGTTTGGCTAGGGTGGGTTCTAGCTTGAAGTGCGATTTGCAAGCGAGGTGGTTTCGTATCAAGGGTTGATCCATTCAGAGGCCGTGACCACGCCAGCATGGTCATAGCTGAATCGCGCCCTGCGATTACACTCCCGCCGAAGCTGAAACCAATCCAGCATACCCGCTCGAAAAGCCAGCACGCCGAAGTGCTCTTTACCATCAGCACCGTTTGCAAGTTCCGATACAAAGGGCTGCTCGTCAGTCACAAAGGCGCATTCGTCTCCGGGTGGGCCTCCCGTATAGGTCGCACGCGTCCTGGCGGGGAGCACATCCCAAGCCGTTTCGGCAACTGTGCTACCCGGCGCGTGAAGCTCAACCGTTCCCTGCAATCGAAGTTGCAAACGCGTCTGTGAACAGTAACCGAGCAATGTCGCATAAGGATGCGCGCCAAATTCACGCCATTTGGCGCTGCGTGTATCCGTGTGGAATTCAAGCATCCGTTTGGTCACCTCGGTTCGCCGAAGCACAACCATTCGCGCCTGAGGGAGGTTTTCGGCATCAACCGAACAGAGATTCACATAACGGAAGCCGGATTCCGGAGACGCCGCCGCCGCTTCAAGCTCTGCCCATGCAGCAAGTTCCACTTCTTCGATGGGCTCCATTCTGCGTCACTCCATATAATAAGAAGCGGCGCTGGCCCAATGACCGACACCGCTTCTTGATTGTTTCAGACGAGAACCGATCAAACGGAACGGGTCACGCCACCGTCAACGCGAAGGTTCTGCCCGGTAATGTAACCTGCCCCATCAGACACCAGAAACGCGATCGTCGCGGCGATTTCCTCTGCCGTGCCATAGCGGTTCATCGGCACGCTGTCGCGCCGCTCATCAGTGGACGGAAGACTGTCGATCCAGCCGGGCAACACATTGTTCATACGGATGTTCTTGGCGGCATAGTTGTCCGCGAAGATCTTGGTGAAGCTGGCGAGACCCGCCCGGAATGTCGCCGAAGTCGGAAACATAGCCGAAGGCTCCGAGGCCCATGCCGTCGAAATGTTGACGATAGCGCCGCCGCCCTGTGCTTCCATGATCGGCGTAACGAGACGGATCGGGCGCACGGCGCTCAGGAAGTAAACCTCCATGCCCTTGTGCCAGTCTTCGTCGGTCAGTTCGAGGATCGGCGCACGCGGACCGTGACCGGCAGAATTAACCAGTGCATCCACCCTGCCCCACTTGTCCATCGCCAGATCGACAAGTCGCTTCACATCGTCATTGACCAGATTTGACCCGGTGACGCCCACGCCGCCCAATTCCTGCGCCAGCGCTTCGCCCTTGCCGGATGACGACAAGATCGCCACGCGATATCCGTCCTGTGCCAGCTTACGTGCAGCCGCAGCGCCCATGCCGGAACCGCCAGCGGTGATGATTGCAACTTTTTCTCCAGACATCAAAGGCTCCTTTGTTTCGATATTGAGCACACTATGCCAAATTTCGATAAGACTTTCGCGCCAGAAAGAAACGCATTATACTGTAGAAAATCTACAGGCTAATCCATGAACACGTCACGCCGCAAATTGCCTCCATTAAATGCCCTGCGCGCCTTTGAAGCTTCCGGCCGCAGGCTTAATTTTCGCGCCGCGGCGGACGAATTGCGTGTCACGCAAGGCGCTGTCGCGCAACAAGTCCGTGCGTTGGAGGATCATCTCGGCCTGACGCTTTTTCATCGCCTGCCACGTGGGCTAGCCCTGACTACGCAAGGTGCGAACTATCTGGCGGATGTGACCCGTGCCTTCGATACGCTTGGAGAAGCGACCGAACGGCTTCTGGACAGACCGGAGACGGTTACGATTAGCGTTACGCCGACTGTCGCGGCGAAACTTCTTATTCCACGATTGGCCAGACTCCATGCCGATCTCACAGGTGTGGAATTGCGCACCGTTGCGACCGAGGCGGTTTCCGATTTCGACCGGGACAATGTGGACATAGCGGTGCGCCTCACACGACCTCCTTTCCCGTCTACGCTTGATGCAAAGCTGCTGTTTCGTCAGGAACTGGTAGCTGTTGCCAGCCCCTATCTCATCGACGGCAGGCCTTTGCCGCTGACAAGCGAACAGCTTCGGGAAATGCCGCTTCTGCACGATGCCCATAATCACTGGCCCGAGCTTCTTGGCTCAAAAGGAAAACTGCCAGGCGCGATGTTCAACCAGACAGCACTTGCACTGGATGCTGCTCTCGCCGGTCAAGGCGTCGCTCTCGCATGTAGAGCCTTCGTTGCGTCCGACCTGGCGGCCGGACGACTGGTGCAAGTGGCCGAGCCTACAATCATGATAGAACCGGACTATTACCTTGTCCGCAAACGGTCGACCTCACCGAGAAAGGCTGTCGATGCCGTTTGGAACTGGTGTTCTGAACGGTTGCTTCTGCCCGAAATGAAGTAAGGCTGAAACTGCATAGTCTTGCTAAGGGTTAGCCGACGTCCCGAAACCGTCTGTTTTCTAGAACCCAGAAGAAGACAATTGTTATGACGAGCACGATCAGAAGCAGGATGAATGCTGCTGCCGAACCCTCGTTGAGGGAGAGTCCAAGAAACGCCTGTCTATAGGCGAAGAAGCTCAAGACTTCCGTCGACGTGCCGGGGCCACCCTTTGTGAGAACATAGGTCAGATCATACGTGCGGAACTCATTGATCAACTGGATGATGATGGCGATAGCCGCAACGGGACGCAACATCGGCAGCGTCAGGTACCAGAACTGTGCGATCTTGCCAGCGCCGTCTACTTCCGCTGCCTCGTAAGGGTCACGCGGCAACGAAGCCAGTCCAGCCGCAAGGATAAGCACGACAAAGGATGTTTGCTGCCAGATATCGATGGCTGCCATAGACCAGATCGCGAGGTCCGACGAGCCAAGCCAGTCAAGCCTTGGCAGACCTATGGTCTCCATCATGTGGTTCACGATACCCAGATTGGGCTGCAGCAGCATACGCCAGATAAGGGCGACACTCACCGGAGACATGGCCATCGGTATGGTCAGGATTGCGAAGTAGATGGGTTTAGTTTTCACGACCGCGTTCAGCATGAGCGCAATCCCCAGCCCGAGTATAAACTCGGCAACCACGGTGACGATCGAATATTTGACCGTCAGCCATAGTGAACTCCAGAACTGAGCATTGCTCATGATGCGCGCGTAGTTTTCAAAGCCCGTGAACGGTAACAGCGATGGCCGCATCAGTGTCATAGAGGAAATCGACATGAGAACGGCATACAGAAGCGGCAGCCCCATGACGACCGCAAGAGTCAGTAATCCTGGCAGGGAAAACGCCCAGCCGGTTTTCCAGGTTCTGTCGATTGCAGTGGTGGACGTGGACATACGAACGTTTCCTAGAATGCCGCCGGGATGAAACTGAAAATTTTCTGCCGCCCTCCCTTCAACAGGGAGGGCGGCAAAAGCATTATTTCTTGAGAAGGTCTTCCAGACCGGAAGCGGCTGCCTTTATGGCTGCATCCGGCGCAATCTCGCCGCCTGCCGCCTGCGATACTTGCGTACCGAGAACATCTTCATACTGCGCCGAATAGGCGAATATCGGGAACGATTTTCCAGAAGCGACGACATCCAGAGCCTGTTCATAGAACGGGTACTTCTTCAAGACGTCGGCGTCCTTGTAGACAGCTTCGCTGACCGGCGCATGGCCTTCAAGCGCGCGTGCGACGCCGATCTTTTTGCTCTGCACCCACTTGATGAAAGTCCAGGCTGCTTCCTGTGCTTCTGGTGATGTGTTCTTCGGAATGCCCCAACCCCAGCCACCGCTTTCGCCGTGGCCACCCGGCATCACGGAAAGACCGACCTTGCCAGCAACATTCGGGCACTTTTCGGCATTGTCCATCTGAGGCAGCATCCACCAATAGGTGACCATGCTGAAAGCTTCACCACTGCACATGAGGCGCATCGTGTCATCCAGCGTGGCTGACAGTGCGCCTTGTTGCGCCGCATTCTTGATCGCATCGACATAGAGTGTCAGCGCCTTGACGGCTTCCGGGCTGTCGAGCGTAACCTTGCGGTCCTTGTCGAGATAGCCGCCACCTGCCGAGAACAGGTAGTTGGAGAACTCCATGCTGTTCGGATCGCCACGCTGGCCCTGCATGGCCGCGCCCGCAACATTTGCCTTCGCCTTCATGAATTTGGCGACCTGCACATAGTCTTCAAGCGTTTCTGGCTTCTTCAGCTCGGCATTGAACTCGCTCTTATAGGCTTCCTTGAGCTTTGGATCGTCGAGCAGGTCCTTTCGATAAAGCATGCCCATCGAGTAGTTGTACATCGGCAGGATCGGCATGGCCTGGTCAGTCCGGCCAAGCAGATCGAGTGTTGAGGGGATAAATTCGGACAGATCAAGCTTGTCGCGTTCGGCGAGAGGCTTCAGATCTGTCAACCAACCGGCAGCGGGAAATTCGCCCGCCCACAGAAAATCTACCTCAAGGAGATTGTAATAGCTTTCCGGCGAGACAAGCTGCGTGGCGAGCTTGTCATGCATGTCGCCATAGCCCACCTTTTCAAATTCCACCTTGATGCCGGTTTCCTTCTCGAAGTCCGGCAGCAGTTTTTCAATGATGTGCGTTTCGGGCACATCTTCCATCAGTGCGCGCAGCGTGACGGTTTCCGCGTGTGCGTATCCCGCACTCGCCAGAAGAAGCAGGCTGACGCCCGCCATTAATTTGTTCCCATATTTCAGCATTTTCGTGGTTCCCTTTGTTATGTTTACCCGCATGCAATTTATCTTCGCGTCATTTGACGCTGCCGAATGTGAGCCCCTGCACGATGAAGCGCTGGATGAAACGCGATGCGATCACGAGCGGCAAAATAGCCAGAATGACGCCCGCCGCCACTTTCGCAATCTGAACCCCGTTAGAGGTCTGTAGAGAGGCAAGACCGACGGGCACGGTCGCTGTCGCCGGGCCGCTTAGCACCAGAGCAAACAGGAATTCGTTCCAGGCGAGGATGAAACCCAGCACACCTGCCGCTGCGATACCGGGCAGAGAAACAGGCACGACAATACGCCAGAACGCACCCCAGGCGCTGGCGCCATCTGTCTGCGCTGCCCATTCCAGATCGACAGGAATCCCCTCGAAGAAACCCATGAGAATCCAGATCAGGAACGGCAGATTGATTGCAGCATAAGCAATCGTCAGGCCGAGCACAGAATTGGTCATGCCCACTGAGCGGAACAGCATGAAGGCTGGCAAGACAATAGCCACTGGCGGAAGCATCTGAGTGGCAAGCACGGTGAAACGGGCCAGCGGACCGCCGGTCTTGAAGCGCGCAAAGGCATAGCCCGTCATTGCCGCAAAGGGCAGCGCGAGTAGCACAGACCCCGTCGCCACAATCAGACTGTTGAGGTAATAGACGCCAAAGCGCTTTTGCGTGAACAGATCCACATAGTTCTGGAAGGTGAACTGAGGCATCAGTTCGGTGGAATAGGCCATCTGCTCTGGAACAAAGCTTGTTCGAAGAGTCCACAGCAATGGTAACAGGATCGCAAGCGATACGATGAAAAGGCCCGTATGGATGACTATCTTGCGCATCGCCATCTCCTAGACCGTCACAAGGCCGGGTTCTAACGGTGGTCGTTTGATGACCTTTTCCGTCTGGGCATCAAAGAGATGCATCGGTCTGGTATCGATGAACAACCGTACCTTTTGCCCGACTTCGGCGGTAAAGTGGCGGCTCACGCGGGCATTCAGTTCCAGCGGTTTGTCGTTTCCAATCTGCCCGATGACGACCGTCTCGACGCCCAGTTTTTCGACGGCAACAACAGTCAGATCAAGCGGCTGCCAATCGGGATTGTTCTGGGCTTCGTAAATGTCTTCAGGCCTGATGCCTAACAGAAGCGGTTTGCCGCTGCTGGCCGCATAATGCGGCTTGTGCATCGCTGGAATGCGAATATCGACGCCATCACCCTTTGCCTGCAACTCGCCATCGCCAGATGAAGTGAGTTGCACAGGGATGAGGTTCATCGGCGGTGTCGCCAGAAACTTTGCAACAAACGTATCCGCAGGATTGGCATAAACCTCCAGAGGAGCCCCCACCTGAACCATCACACCGTCGCGCATGATACAGATGCGATCACCCATGGTCATGGCCTCGACCTGATCGTGCGTCACATGGATGATGGTCTTGCCGAGCCTGCGATGCAGCTTGACCAGTTCCAGCCGCATTTCTGCGCGCAATTGTGCATCAAGGTTTGAAAGCGGTTCGTCGAGGAGAAAGGCGTTAGGCTCGCGGACAATCGCCCGGCCAAGCGCAACGCGCTGCCGCTGTCCCCCAGAAAGCGCGGCGGGCTTGCGATCAATATATTTGTTCAGCCCCAACATATTGGCAGCATCGGAAACCTTGGCTGCAATCTCGGCTGCGGGCACGCCACGCATCTTGAGACCGAAACCCATATTCTGCCGCACGCTCATATGCGGATAGAGTGCATAGGATTGAAACACGACCGCAACATTGCGATCTTTTGGCGGGAGCCGTGTCACGGATTTACCACCAATACGCAGGTCGCCGGAGGTGATACCCTCAAGCCCTGCAATCATGCGCAATGTCGTCGATTTCCCGCAACCAGATGGTCCGAGAAAAATTACAAACTCGCCGTCCTCGATCTTGAGATCGACATCACGCACCCCATAGGCGCCATTGGCGTATAGTTTGGAGACGTGTTCTAGTTCGATCGACGCCATTCAGGTCTACCCTTCTGCACGATCAGCGACACGGGCCATTTTTAGCCGGCCGCCGTTATTCCCCTGGAGGTGACTGCACTTTGTCAGCCATTCTTGTTCGTGGGCGCCTCACATCTGGCGTGAAGCGCTTTGTCTGCACTAGGTCGTATAGACGCCACCGGTCACATTGATGCCTTGTCCGGTCATAAAGCGCGCGCCATCCGAGCAGAGGAAAACAACCACTTCAGCGACATCTTCCGGTTCTTCGAGACGACCAAGCGGGGTCTGCGATACATAATCGGCAATGACCTGTTCAGGGGTAATGCCGCGCAGTTCCGCTTCCCATTCCACTTCACGCGATTGCATGGAGGTTTTCACGAAACCGGGACAAACTGCGTTCACGCGAATTCCATTCGGCGCGAGTTCACGCGCCAGTGCTTGTGTCCAACCAAGAACTGCAAATTTGCTTGCTGAATAATGGGCCAGAAGCGGCGCCCCAATCTTGGCGGCGAGCGATGCCGTATTGACGATCACGCCCTTTGTATCGCTGGCCAGAAAATAGCGGGCGGCAATCTGATTGGTCAGAAACACGCCACGTGTGTTGACGTCGAAATTGAAGTCCCACTCTTTGTCAGTGAGGTCGACGGCACGGTTCATCGTGGAAACACCGGCATTTGCCGCGACAATATCAAGACCACCCCATTGGGCGATCAGAGCATCGAAGCCTGCCTCGACGGATGCACGCTGGCTGACATCCATCGCCAGTCCGACAGCATCACCGCCAAGTTCGCTTGCTGCGCGTTTCGCAGCATCATCGTTGATATCAGCAATTGCAATACGAACGCCATGGCGCGCCAATGCACGCGCTATCGCATTGCCTATGCCGGAAGCAGCACCCGTCACAATGGCGCGCTTTCCGTTCAGTTCGCTGGCCAGTTTGCCCGGCATTGCAGCGTTGGTCATTTTGTTCACCCTCGGAACGAATGTTATCGATCACGAAAAAGCATATTCACTGTTTGATTATGTTGGCAATACATAAAATTATGTTCGTTTATGTTTTTTTGCGATTGATTTTGTTCGATCCTTCTCCTAATGAATAAGTTGAATGTCTGGTCGAACCTCCGGAGGAAAGCATGACGGACAAGCAAAAGGACATCCAGCCAGCGGAAGCAAAACGGCTGCCTGCCCGTGTTCGCCATGCCCATCTCGTCGACGCCGCACGCAAGCGTGGATTTCTCCAGGTCGTTGATATCGCTGCTGAACTTGGCGTCTCTGAAATGACCATTCGCCGTGATCTCGTTGAACTGGAACGCGACGGCCTGCTGGTTCGAACCCACGGCGGAGCGGTTATCGACGAGGACGCGCCGGAGCCTTTTCTCGACCGCGAGGAACCTGCCTTTTCAGCCCGCTTGCGTGAACACAATCCCGAAAAGATGAGCATCGTCGCCAAGGCACTGGAGCTTGTTGAACGCCGCATGAGCGTCGCGCTTGATGTCGGTTCGACCACTTATCTTCTCGCCGAAGCCCTGTGTGACACTGTGGGTGTCAAGTTTTTTACTTCCAGCCTCCGGACCGCGCAGCTTCTCGGTGGCGCACAACGCGAAGTCTACGTCCCTGCTGGTCAGATCCGCGGTGAAGAACTTTCCATCTGCGGCAAGTCGGCCTGCGATGAGTTTGAGCGCTTGTGGTTTGATATCGCCTTTATTGGCGTTTCGGGCATTACGGCAGATGGTCTCTTCGATTATTCGCCGGAAGATAGCGACCTGAAGCGGGTTTACCTGCGCCGCGCCAATCGCAAGGTGCTTCTCTGCCATAGCGCCAAGTTCAACCATATGTCCCTCATCAGGATCGCCGATCTCGACGAAATCGACACCCTGATCAGCGACGCGGCCCCTCCTCCGAATATCGCCAGCGCGCTTTCCAGAGCGAATGTCGAGATCATCATCGCTCCCCCTGTTACAGGCATTTGACCGGAAATTTCCATGAGCTGCGTTCTAGGTCTTGATATCGGTACCACCTCTACGATCGGCATTCTCGTGCGACTTCCGGACGAAGTGCTCGGCATCACATTGCGACCCGTTACCTTGACGTCGCGTCAGCCCGGCTGGGCTGAAGAAGACCCGGAACAATGGTGGAGCAATTGCTGTGCCATCATTCAAGAGCTGATTGGCACAGCCGGCATCTCAGCCTCAGAGATTGTTGGCGTTGGTGTTACCGGTATGTTGCCTGCAGTTGTTCTCCTTGACGAGAATGGTGCTGTGCTTCGACCAAGCATTCAGCAAAGCGATGGACGTGTCGCCGCTGAAGTCGCGGAACTGCGCAGTGAAATCGAGGAAGTTGAATTCATTGCCAAGGCTGGCAACGGCATAAACCAGCAGCTTGTCGCCACCAAGCTGCGCTGGATCGAACGGCACGAACCGGAGGTCTTTGCCAAGATCGCAACCGTCTTCGGCTCCTATGATTACATTAACTGGAAGCTGACCGGAGAACGGCGGATTGAACAAAACTGGGCTCTGGAAGCTGGTTTTGTCGACATCGCAACCAACGAGTTGTCCCCGGAGTTGATCGCCCTCACCCACCTGCCTTTGTCGGTCGTTCCAGCGAAGGTCTCATCTCATGCGGTCATGGGAACGATAACGAAATCCGCTGCCCTCTCCACGGGCCTTGCAGAGGGGACACCGGTCGTCGGCGGCGCTGCCGATATGATTGCCTCAGCGCTTGCGGCAGGTGTTTCGCAAGAAGGTCAGGTACTGCTCAAATTTGGCGGCGCGCTGGACATTCTGGTTGCGACCGCAAAGGCAGCGCCAGATCCGCGCATGTTCCTCGACTACCATCTGGTACCGGGGCTTTATATGCCGAATGGTTGCATGTCGACCGGCGGTTCCGGGCTCAACTGGTTTGCCGAGAACTTTGCAGGCGGCGAAAAGCAAGCTGCAGTTGATGCGGGTTTAAGCTTGCACCAGCATCTCGACACGCTTGCCGCGAAAATCGATGCGGGCGCTGACGGCGTGGCGATTGTTCCGTATTTTCTTGGCGAGAAGACGCCTATCCACGACCCCTTCGCCCGAGGCACCATTACCGGTCTTAGTCTCAATCACAAGGTCGGCCATGTTTGGCGGGCATTGCTTGAGGCCTATGCCTATGCTGCACGCCACCATATCGAGGTGCTTCAGGATATGGGGCACCACCCCAAGCAATATCTCGCTTCTGACGGCGGTGCGAACAGCCGCGTCTGGATGCAGATCGTGGCGGACGTACTTCAGGCTCCAATTCGCCAGCTCAAAGGGCATCCAGGCTCATCATTAGGCGCAGCCTGGGCGGCGGCTGTGGGCGCAAATGCCGTAGACGGCTGGTCGGGAATTGCCGCCTTCGTTGAAAACGGCGACCTCATCCTGCCAAGACCCGAAAATGCAGCGACTTACAACAGCGGTTACCAACGTTTCCGCGAGATCTACACCAACCTCAAGCCGCTTTACAGAGAGTAATCACAACGATGACGATCAAAGCCATCGCATGGGATATTGACGGTACGCTCGTGGATAGTGAGCCGCTTCACCACAAGGCACTTCTGGCTGGCACGGCGCATTTCGGCACCGATCTCAGCGATATTCCAGAAGAACGATTTCGCGGGGTCCATATGGATGCCGTCTTTGAAGCGGTCAAACCGCGATTGCCAGCCGATTTGAGCTTTGAGCCATGGATCGAACGCATTCGTGACCATTACATCGCCCATGCGGGCGAACTTCGGCCCATCACGGGCGTCCTGGAAGCAATGGACGCGGCAAAGGACTACGGTCTGTTGCAGGTATGTGTCTCAAATTCCGGTCGAAATATTGTCGACACCAACATCGCCGCGCTTGGAATTGCAGATAAGCTGCGCTTTTCCATCAGCATCAATGATGTACTGCATGGCAAGCCTGATCCAGAGCCTTATCTGGCTGCGGCCGAGCGGCTACGCCTTGCTCCAGCACAGATGATAGCAATCGAAGACAGTTTGACGGGAGCAATCTCGGCGCGTGCCGCAGGCATGAAGGTCGTCGGCTACGGTTTGGCTGAACAGCCCGGAAATCCAATCGATCACTACCTGCATCACTACGCCGAGCTACCGGCAATCCTGCGCGCTCATATGTGAGCGCGCAGACCGCATGAAGATCAACCGACCCAAGGTCGGAAGAAGAATACGAAGCTAACGCCGTCTCCGGATTGAACCGAAGACGGGCACAACAAAGGGGTTCACCATGAGCAAGTTTTTTGATCTTTTCCCGACGAAGAAGCCCATCATCGCGATGGTGCATCTTAACCCGATGCCTGGCGCTCCGCTTTATGACGCGGAAGCTGGCATCGAAGGTATCGTCGAGGCAGCGCGTCGCGATCTCACTGCTTTGCAGGACGCTGATGTCGATGCTGTCATGTTCGGCAATGAAAACGACCGTCCATACGAACTTGCTGTCGATGTCGCCTCCACGGCGACCATGGCCTATGTCATTGGCCGCCTGCGTGGTGAAATCGCAAAGCCTTTTGGCGTCAATGTTCTCTGGGACCCCAAAAGCTCGGTCGCTTTGGCCACGGCAACCGGCGCGTCATTCATGCGCGAAATCCTGACCGGCACTTATGCCTCCGACATGGGGCCATGGACGCCAAATGCGGGTGAAACGATGCGCTATCGCAATCGTCTGGGCCGTTCGGATCTTGTCATGCTGGACAACGTATCTGCTGAATTCGCGGATTCAATGGATCGCCGCCCCCTGCCCGATCGGGCACGATCGGCAGTCTTCTCGTCCATTCCGGATGCCGTTCTGGTGTCGGGCACGATCACCGGTGAAGCCGCCAATGTTTCGGACCTCGAAGCCGTCAAGCGGGTGCTGCCAAACACGGCGGTGCTGGCCAATACGGGCGTACGCCATGCAACCGTCACCGACATCCTCAAGATTGCCGATGGCTGCATTGTCGGTTCGTCGCTGAAGGTCGATGGCAACACCTGGAATGCGGTCGATCCGGAACGCGCCAAGGAATTCATGAACATCGTGAAGAAAGCCCGCAAGGACTAATGAAAAGACAATCGCGCGCGGTGACTGTTCGCCGCGCGCGATTTACGCCTATCATGCTCCCAAAGGCTGTGCCAGACGCGCCCGATGCCGGCTCAATCGTTCGATCAATATCGGCAAGCCCGTACCCGCCACAATGAGACAACCAATAACGACCTTTTGCCAATAGGATGGCACACCCGCCATCAACAGCGTCGTATTGATCATTGTGATGACAAATACTCCAAGTAGCGTCCCGAGCACTGTACCGTGACCGCCTGTTATTCGGGCTCCACCGAGAACAACGGCTGCGATGACATTCAGCTCCATGCCGACAAGATCGAACGGATTTGCCATGCGCGACAGGGTCATATGGGTCATGCCAGCCAGACCAGCAATTGCGCCCGCCAGAACATAGATCAACAGCTTGACGCGCCCCACGCGAATGCCAATGCGAGCGGCAGCTTCTTCAGAACCGCCGATGGCGTAGATTTTGCGCCCGAACAGCGTGAAGTTCATGATGAAGGCGACGAATACAGCGACCCCTACCAGAACAAAGAATGACATTGGAAGCGAGACCATCTGACCCAATGCGTTCTCCATCCGCACCAGAATGCTGCGCGCGAAATTGATAACTTCACGCGGCACCGACGTGATGTAGACCGTCCCGACGAAGGTCAGCAACGCGCCCCGAAAAAGGCTCATTGTACCTAGGGTGACGATAAGCGTCGGTAGACCAACTCCACCGACCAGTATTCCATTGATGAGACCAAGACTGGCCCCTATGAGGGCTGCCAGTCCGAAATAGGCGACAATCGGAACATGGATATCGATACCCATGACGATTTTCACCGTTGCATACATCGCAAAGGCGCCGATTGCCGTGCAGGACACGTCAATGCCGCCGGATGCCAGCACCATCATAACGCCGAGCGCGAATATTCCGGTCACCAGTGAGTTACGTGCCAGGTCTATCAGCGTTGCCGGTGAGAAGAACGCAGGATTGAGAATGCTCAGCACAATCGCAAAAGCAACTGCGGTCATAAAGACGACACCCTGTGGTGTCGAGAGCACCCGGATCAACGAATTATTCATGGCCGGTCCTCCCGAATGACTTCCTGATAGAGCGTTTCTTCATCGATATCACCGGCATCGAAACTGGCAACAATTCGCCCCTTCACCATCACCTTGATCGTGTCGGACAGTGCAATGGCTTCGCCAATGTCGTCAGTCACCACCAGAACCGCTGTTCCCGAACGGCTCAATGCGAGCAATAGTTCGTGGATTTCCCGTTTGGAACCAACATCGACGCCGACTGTTGGACCATTGAGGATAAGCAGCTTCGGTTTTCTCTCCATCCATCGCGCCAGAACGACACGCTGTTGATTGCCGCCTGACAGCGTCACCACAGGTGGGAAGACACTGGGTGTCTTGATACGCAACCGCTTAACGGCTTCGCGCGCGCGCTCGGTGAGGCTCGACGCGCTGACAATGCCACCTTTAGTATCCGCTTCAAGACTTGAGACGATGATGTTTTCACGGATCGGCTGATTGAGAAAAAGGCCTTCTGTCAGACGATCTTCCGGCACATAGGCAAAGCCGTGTTCCATCGCGTCTGCAGGAGCCATGAGATGTATTGGTCCATTCACATCTTCAATGCGACCCTCGTCCGGCGTAAGACATCCAAACAAAGCCAGCGCAAGTTCCGTTCGTCCTGACCCCAGAAGGCCCACAACGGATATGATTTCGCCCGCGCGCAAATCGAGATTGATCGAGGCGAACTGGCCGCGTCGCCCAAGATCGCGCACTTTGAATATGGCTTGCGAAGGCGTGACCGCCTCACGCGCCAGACGCTGGCTGTCAATTGGTCGACCGGACATGGCCTCTACCAGACGCGCTGGATCGAATTCACCTATCGGTCCTGCCACCACGACATGACCATCACGCAGAACCGTGACGCTGTCGCAAACAGCAAAAACTTCCTCGATCTTGTGACTGACAAACAGAAAGGCAACGCCTTCTGCTTTCAGCGCAAAGACGATATCAAGAAGCTTGGCGACCTCGCTGCGGGTCAAGGCCGTGGTGGGTTCATCCATAACGATAATGCGCGCATCATTGGCAAGCGCACGCGCAATGGCAACCAGCTGCTTGGAAGCAACAGGCAGTCTTTCCACCAGAATATCGGGATCAATATCGACCTTCATTCGTGCAAGCGTTTCAATCGCCCGTTTACGTCCCGACATGCGATTGAAGAAACGCTTGTTCTCGGTCACTGCCGCCAGAAAGCTGACATTCTCCCAAACAGTCAGATTGGGGAAAAGCGCAAAGTCCTGATAGATGACTGAAAGCCCCGCTGCTATCGCGGCTTTCGCGTCATTTTCGATGAACTTGCCGCCAATCGTGACCGTCCCGGCGTCGGCACGAACGACACCGGATAATATCTTGATCAAAGTCGATTTACCGGACCCGTTTTCACCGGCAAGACAGCGCACCTCACCCGGTCGCAGGCTTAAACCCACATCTTCCAACACCCGTACGGGACCGTAAGACTTGGCAACAGCCTGCATTTCCAGAACAAAAGCGCCGGAATTCTGCGTATCACTCATGCAGCTCTCCCATAGAGGCCGCCGGTTGTCCCGGCGGCCCATTGTCCATGGATCAGAAGTCGTAATTGCCCATATTTTCCTTGGTCACATCGACCCAGGCCTGGCCATAGACAACCTTGTCCTTGAGCTGAACCTTGTTGTAGCCTTCGACACCAAGGTCCATGCCATCGGTTACGGCCTTGCCATCAATGGCCATTGCGGCGAGCTTGTTCATGGCGATACCAGCCTTGGCCGGATCCCAGAACGAGATCATGTTGATCGTGCCGCTTTCAAGATATGGGCCTGAAACCGAAACAAGGCTCGTGCCGACAATCTTGACCTTGCCTTCAAGACCCGCTTCCTCGACCGCGAGCGCCGCACCGGCAACATCTTCACCTGCGGAGCCCTGAATGCCCTTGAGATTCGGATAGGTTCTCAACAGTTCCTTGGTCTTGGCATAGGCCGTCTGCTGTTGCTCGTTGCTCTCGATCTTGTCGGTCGCGAGCTTCATCTTCGGATAATGCTCTTTCTGATAGGCAATGGCTGCATCAACCCATTCATTATGGGTTTTTGCCGTCAGATGGCCAACGAACACTGCATATTCGCCCTCTTCGCCCATCGCTTCGGCCAGTGCCTTCATCAGATGTTCGCCATAGGCGCCATTGTCGAAAGCTTCGACGTCATAGGTGACGTTCTTCATGCTTGATGCTTCGTGGCCGATTACCTTGATCCCGGCCTCCAACGCCTTGCCGAGCACGGGCTCCAGAGCTTCCGGGGAATTCGGCACCACGGTGATCGCGTCCACCTTTTTGGCAATCAGGTCTTCGATCAGCTGAACCTGCAGGGCAGCATCAGCCGAAGCAGGTCCGATCTGGGTGGCGTTGTTTCCACTTTCCTTGGCATATTCCTTCACGCCGGTTTCCATGCGATTGAACCAGGCAATGCCGGAAAGTTTGACGACGGTGACGATGGTGTGTTTTGCGTCCTGCGCGTTCGCATAGAATGCACCACCAGCAACAATAGCTGCGCTGACAGCAAGACCGGCTGCCATTTTCCTCAAGCTGATATTCATTGTTATTCCCTCCGTTGGTTCGCCCCTGCTTGCCTTCCCGGCAATCAGTCAGGCTGTATTCTGGCGAAGCTTCTGCGGCTTTCACCAATTCCTTTCCGGACGCGTGACTGCGTCCGGCCTCCCTTCAAGCCGATGCGATCCGCATCAGATCGGCAGTCCGCTCGTAGAGCTTCTTGAACGTATCGAAACCCTGCTGGTAGACGTGCTTTGTTCCCGCATCAGGTTCAATGCGCCTTTCCACCGGGTTCCATTGCTCAATATCGGCCTTCGCGACGTCGCCGACCGCAAGTGCACCCAGAAAACAATTTCCGTAGGCCGCACCGATGGTCTTGCTTCTCACGAGTTGGACCCTTCCGCTGACATCGGAAATGGCCTGCGACCAAACGGCATTTCTGGTGCCTCCGCCCACAGCAGCTATTCGCTCCAGCGGTGCATTTGCTGCGTGATAGGTATTGAAAATGTCGTTGACGCCATAAGCGACGCCTTCAAGTAGCGCGCGATAAATGTCAGCGCGCTTATGCGTAAGATCGAGACCGAAAATCATGCCTCGTGCTGACGGATCATGAACTGGTGTTCTCTCACCGGAAAAATAGGGCAGTACAAAGAGCCCTTTTGCGCCGGGCGGTGACGATGCGGCTTCTTCCGCCAGTGCTTGCAAGGCGCTGGCGGCGGGCAACTCGCGAGCGAACTGCTCCTGAAACCACCGTGTCAGCGTTCCGCTGGTCGACGTGCCGGACATACAGGCATGTTCTCCACGGAAAAGCCAAGGCGCATACCACAGCCGCGTATCAGCGATGCGTTGATCCGTAACCAGAATGATGAACATGGTCGAGCCATACATGACCATCATTTCGCCAGACTTCTGCACGCCAACGCTTACAGCCTCAGCCGCAGCATCGATGGTGCCAGCGATCACAGGCGTTCCAACAGCGAGCCCGGTCGCGGCTGCGGCTTGCGGCGTCACCGTTCCCGCAATGTCGGTTGTCCAGAGGAGATCGGGCAGTTGCTCACGTGAAACGATGCGTTCGGCAAAATCGTCAGTCCAGTCCTGCCGTGCAACGTCATAAAGCGGCGAGAATCCGGCCGCGGAATAGTGATCAATCGTATAGTTCCCCGTCAGCCTGTGAACGAGGAAGGAGGAGGAATTGAGGAACTTGTGTGTGCGGTCAAAAATATCAGGATGGTTCTTCTTCAACCAAAGGATTTTTGGGCCAACCGATTGCGAGGTCAACGCATTGCCGCCTTCCCGCATCAGGCGTTCAAGCCCGATTTCAGCGGTCAGTTCCTCTATCTCAGCAGCCGCGCGCGTGTCGACGCCATAAAGAACGGCATTCATGAGCGGAGCGCCGTTTTCATCAACTGGCAGCATACAGGGGCCAATGCCGCTGGCCGCGACTGCGCGAATATCGCTGGCTGCCACAGAACTTTGTTCGATCAATTCACGACTAATCGAACAAAATTCACCCCACCAGTTTTGTTCAGCATCATGTTCCGCCCACCCCGGTTGTGGAACCAGCATGCGATGCGGACGTGCGGCAGAGGCGACGATCCTTCCTTCCTCATCGGAAAGAACGCCCTTCGATTCAAATGTGCCTATATCGATGCCCAGATAATAGCGCATCAGGTGTAAAGATCCCTGTCGAGGCTGAAGTCCTTGTTGATCCTGCCAATAGCCGCGACCAGAAGCGCAGTGAGACTTTCAAGATCACGCAGATCGCACATTTCAAGCGCCGTATGGGTATAACGGCACGGGAAACACACATCGATACAGGCAACGCCCTCATTGACGAGCTGTACATAAGACGAATCCGTCAATGCGCCTGTATGGGCCGTGCGTTGCAACTGGATGGCTTCGCTGGCAGCGGTGTCGGAGAATAGTTTCGGCAGTGCCGGATGGGGGATCGTTCCATTGAGCGTGCCGCGCCCATGGAAAGAGTAAAGGCTGATGGCCGGACCGCCGCCCAACTGAATTTCACCGCGATGAGCCATATCCGGCGTATCGGCGTTGAGCCCGATATCGAGCTGAATGGCGATATCCGGTTTGATGGCCTGCGCTGCGACCATGGCACCACGCAGGTTGAACTCTTCCAGAACCGCGAAAACAAAATGAACGGTTGGTCGTGGACCACCTTTCGCGAGCTGACGGGCAACTTCCATCACGACGGCACAACCGGCCCGATCATCAACCGACGTTCCAATAACGCGGTTTTCGTTGAGATGGATGACGCGCGGTGCATAGACCACCGGCGTACCGATCTCAATGCCGAGCGCCTTTACATCCGCAGCGCTTTCCGCGCCGACATCGATGAAAAGTTCGGCATAGGGCGTAACCTTGTATTTTTCTTCGGCTGGCGTGGCATGATGGCTCTTATTCGCAATGACGCCGTGAACGTCGCGCCCTTCGCCGACACAAAATAGCACCGCTTGCGCAGGCAACGCCTTTTCCGGAATACCGCCCAACCGTTCGATACGGATCAGGCCATTGTCCTCGACCTTGCGCACGATGAAGCCCAGCTGATCCGTATGCGCAAACAGCATGACGGAGGGCGCATTTTCATCCCCCTTCATCGTTGCAATCAGATTGCCCAGACGATCGGTTGCAAATTCGAGCGGCAGATCAGCCAGATCGCGGGCGATGAGACGCCGCACGCGATCCTCATGGCCCGACAGGCCAGGCGTCAACATCAATGCTTCGAGCGTTGAACGTAATCGATTTTTCATGCCGTACGGGCCTTTCTTTGGAAAACGGGCGCAAGGCCAAGTAGGCCTGCCAGAACGCGTGCCGACATGACGACCACAAGCAGGCCACCAAAGAACAGATCGCGTGAAAACGCACTGAACGACAGAAAGTTCAGGCCGCTCGATATGAGCTGGAGACAGATGACGGCGAGCGTCACACCGGTCACGGTGCCAAAGCCGCCGGCTGGCGAAACGCCTGCCAGAATATTGATGAGAATGACAAGAAGCAGATAGGAGCTACCATAATCGGCATTGGCGGAATTGACACGCGCCAGAACAACAAGCCCCGCAATCGATGCGATGAGACCAGCAATAGCGTAGATACGAAGCAACAGACCTTTTTCGCGCGTGCCCGCAAAATGGGACGCGACGGGATTGGCTCCGAACAGCCGCAGGTGGATACCAACCGGTGTTCTCTTCAGCAAAAAGCCCAACAGAAGCGCTGTGGCCACAAACAGAACGAGTGGCAGTGGCACCACGCCGCCGACCGACCAGTTGCCAAAGGCTGTGTACCACTGTGGCAGGCCCGTAATTGCAGGGCCGCCGGTAATTACGATACCAATCCCGGAGAACAGCTGCATCGTGCCAAGCGTAGCCAGAATTGGCGGCAGGCGCAGATAGGCAATCAGAAAGCCGTTGAGCAGCCCGCAAGCAACACCGATCAGCAGCGCAACCGGAATGGCGAGGATGGCGAGTTCGGGTCCGGCCCTCATCATCACCGCTGCGACGATAGCGGCGAGATTGGCTGTGGCCACGACAGAAAGATCTATGCCGCCAGACACCATCGTCGGCAGAACGGCCAACGAAAGCAGCCCGAATTCAGGAAACTGAAATCCCATTGAATTGAGGTTTGCAGCCGTTAGAAAGCCCGGCGCGAGCAGGCTCAACACTCCAAAGATGGCAATAGCCAGAACGGCCAGCCCCTTCAGATAATTGCCCGTCGTGTCCTGTCTTGCATCCATTGGCGCTCTCCCCTGCGCTGGTTGCCTTGGCCCGCTTAGCGGGCGAAAACGTGTTTGGCGATTAGCATTTCAGTTCCTCCCCCGAGGCGCCCGTTAAACGGTTTCCAGAAAAGGCAGTTGGTCGCGATAAGGCTGCAAAGAGCCTTCGAAACCAATATCGGTGATAAAGCCGCTCAAATCCTGCAGCCCACAAACCGGCGCAAAACTGCGGCATCCAAGTTTACGCTGATCGGCGACAAGTATCGTCTTTTGCGCAATGGCGATTGCTGCGCGTTTCACTTCTGCTTCCTCGACGGTAGACGTGGAAACACCGTCAAGATCGACACAGTCGGCGGACAGAAAGAAACAATCGGCGCGGATATGGCGTAGCGTTTCCGTGGCCCAGGCCCCGATGAGCGAATAATAGTCATTTCTGACCCGACCGCCGATGATATGCACTTCCGTTGCGCCAACAGCCGCCGCTTCGGCAATCTTCAGGTCCATCGTTACAAGCGTGATCGCCCTGCCCGCAAGCGCGCGCGCGACAGAAAGCGCTGTCGTGCCGGAATCAAGAATAACGGTGGAATTATTGGCAACATAAGCAGCAGCAGCTTCGCCAATCCGCGCCTTGGCGCTCTGGCTTATGCGTAGCTTTTCGAGAAACATCGGCTCGGCAACACCCTCACCCGCACCACGGGCAACGACGCCGCCGTGAATTCTCAGTATCAACCCCGCCTGTTCCAGCGTGATGAGATCACGACGCAATGTCGGAAGCGAAACACCCATGATGCCAGCCAGATCCGAGGTGCCAATACGCTTTGCGTCGGCGATGACGTCCATCATCTGCCGGTGACGTTCCTGCGGAAAACGTGTTCTTGCTTCGCTCATGTCCTGCTCCCAATGTGAACATTAGTGATCGTTTTGAGCGAGTCAAGCGATTCCGTTCATATTCGGAACTGTGCAGAGCGGTGTGCAGACAGCTTGGGAAATCATGATTTAGAAGGTCTGCAGTGGTTCAAACCAGCATTGCAAGGCAGCGCTTTTTCAGATCAGCCAATATGGGCGCGCTGCGGTCGCGTGGACGCGGTAGTCCGACATCGAACACATCACGCACCCGACCGGGATTAGGCTCCATGATCAAAACCCGGTCAGCGAGATAAAGCGCTTCTTCCACATCATGCGTAACAATAATGATGGAGACCTTGTTCTTCTCCCAGATGGACAAAAGTTCATCTTGAAGACGCATTCGCAGGATGGAATCCAACGCACCGAAAGGTTCATCCATAAGCAGAATATCGGGTTCTTGCGCCAGCGCTCTGGCTATCGCCGCGCGTTGAGCCATCCCGCCTGAAAGCTGCTTCGGATAGGCCTTCGCATAGTCGCTGAGACCAACGAGCGCGAGGTAATGCTGTACTCTTTCGCGCTTGGATGCGGGCGAAAGATCAGACTTGTCGAAAGCCAGCTCGACATTGCCCTCAACAGTCAGCCATGGATACAAGCGATGGTCCTGAAAGACCATCCCGATCTTTGTCGGTGATGTTTTGTCAGTGTCGCCACGCGTAATCGATCCGCGATAGTCGCCATCCAGTCCGATAATCAGCCGCAGCAAAGTGGATTTTCCGCAGCCCGACGCGCCGACAATGGATATGATCTCCTTGTGCCCGACCTGAAAATTGATATCCTTCAATACGGGTCGAGGTGCGCCATCGAGAATAAAGGACTTGCTGACATGTTCGATTGAAAGGGCGTTCATCAATTCTCTGAGCTCCAGGGCGATACAATCGATGTGACACGGCGGATGATGGATGCAAGCAAGACGCCGCCCGCTGCCAGGGTGAAGACGCCCACGATCACGATATCCATGCGGAATTGATCGCGTGCGCTGGCAATGTAGCTGCCCAATCCACGACCATTTCCAATAGCATATTCAGCACCGACAGTTCCGATCCAGGCCGATAGAGCGGCAATCTGCAAACCAACATAGATGTTCGGAAGCGCCGACGGCAGGCAAAGGCGACGAATGCGGGTCCAGCGCCGCAAATTCAATGTGTCAGCAACTTCTATCAACGAGGACGGCACCTGCCGCACACCCTGCTCTGTTGCAAGAAAGAGCGGGAAAAATGTCGAGAGAGCGGTAAACACAAGTTTGGTGCCCTCACCGTTTCCAAACCATGCCGTCAGCAGTGGTATCCAGGCAAAGAGCGCAACCTGACGCACGGCATGAATAGACGGTGCGAATGCCAAACCGGCCCAGCGGTAGCTGCCAACCACATAGCCGAGTGCAAGCCCAGCAATGCACCCGATAGTGCCACCGATCATCACGCGAACAATGCTTGCTAAAAGCCCCGCCCACAATTCGCGCCCAGAAGGGTCAAAGAACGGCGCCTCCAGCACCTGCAAGGGATGAATGGCCATGGGGCCAGTGATCAGCCCTGCAGATACACCACCCCACCAAACGGCGACCGCCACAAGCGGCACCACTGCGCCACGAGGAATCCGCAAAGCGGAACGTTCAGCTTTAGACATGACTACCCTTCCGCATCAGCGCTTCCGCCCGCTTCAGGAGAAGGTCGAGGGCAAAGCCGACAACGCCCACAACGAGCATGCCAACAATAACGATATCGAGCTGGAAAAGCGTGCGGCCCCAGACCATCATGTAACCAAGCCCGTCAGTGCCCGCGAGCATTTCCACAACGATCAGGGAAACAAATGCCTGACTGAGCGAAAGTCGGACGCCGCTCGCGATATAGGGCGCCATGGCCGGGATTGTCAGCTTGAAAAACCGGGTACGCGCACGGAGGCCGAGAATGTCGGCAACCTCGTTGAACCCTTTAGGAATGTTCCTTGCTCCTTCGGCAGTACTGATAGCCATGGGCACGAAACAGGCTTTAGAAAGGATGATGATCTTCACGCTTTCTTCGATGCCGAATAGCAGGATCAGTATTGGCAGCCACCCAAGTGAGGGTACTGCGGCAAGCGCTCTGAAGCTTGGCCCCAGATAGGCCTCTGCGATTTTAGATTTCCCAATCAGGAAACCGAACGCAAAGCCGAGGGATGCGCCAATCAGAAAACCCTCGGCAATGCGTTGGAAGCTGACGACGGCGGCAGAGAATATGTCGCCATCCTTTAGAAGATCCAGAAACGTATTGAAGACCCAATCCGGACGCGGCAGTACTTGCGGCGAAATCCAGCTGTAAGCCGACGCAATCCACCAGAGAACCAGCAAGCAGACCGGCCCGGTCAAGGCCAGAACTGAGCTTTTGATGAGAAACTGCAGTTTCGCCAGTCGCTCGTCTTTCATTCTCCGGGAGACGCTAAAGTCGGCTCCAGCTTCGAACGTCGCCATCAGCTTTCTCCGATCAGTTCAGAAGTTCACCCGTCGCGGAACGATCAGGCCACAACGACTGAAGGTTCAATGTCTTGACGGCATTGTCCACGTAGCTTCTATCGACCCATGTATCGAGATCGATATCATGCCTAATGAGCTTCTGCTGCTTGTCGAAGTCGATACCGCTGCGATAACGCGCCGCAAAGAAACCATCGAGACGCGGATTGTACTTCTTACCAAGCTCGCCGCCTTCATTGGACTTGCGAATGACCTCTATTGGCGACCCTGCCCGCGACCAGATACTGAATGCCTCTTCCCGGTTTTTGTCATCCGACAGCCATTGCGCGGCTTTGACAAAGCCCGTCACGACTTTCTGCGTTGCTTCCGGATAGGCTTTACGGAACTTGTCGGTGACGAGGAATGCGCCGAAACCGTCGCCGGTCGCGCCAACAGCAGAGGATTTGTAGAAGATCTTGGCCAGACCTTTATCCTCAAGTGGAAGCAGGAAGTCTGCACCGAATACGGCATCGACGCTCTTTGCTGCAATAGCCGCAAGCTGGTCCGCATTTTTCAGATCGACGATGGTGATATCTTTTTCGGAGAGGCCAGCATTCTTCAAAGCCGTAATCAGCGCCCAGTGAATGATTGTCGCTTTCTGGATGGCGACTTTTTTGCCCTTCAAGTCGGCAATCGTCTTGATGTCGAGGTCCGGCCTGGACGCGCCAAAGATCGTGGTGCCGCCATAGGACGCCAGAATGACAGTATCG
The DNA here is from genome assembly GCF_014138065.1 of Ochrobactrum sp. P6BSIII. Taxonomy (NCBI): domain Bacteria; kingdom Pseudomonadati; phylum Pseudomonadota; class Alphaproteobacteria; order Hyphomicrobiales; family Brucellaceae; genus Ochrobactrum; species Ochrobactrum sp. P6BSIII. The sequence continues at coordinate 150,449 of NZ_JACGXB010000007.1, forward strand.
AGACCATTGGCCTTGCCAATAATATTGGGAACCGCACCATAGGACGCAAAGTCCAGCTGACCGTTAGACAGCGCTTCGTTGATCGCTGGACCCGTTCCCGTGAAATAGGTAAACTCGATCTTGGTAGAGGTGCCTTTGAATTCGTCGGCGATAAAGCCCTTCGCGTCAGCAATAGCCTGAAGGCCAACGCCGAATGGCGTCCCAAACCCAAAGCCCACATCACCAAAGCGAATAGTCTCAGGCGCATCCTCTGCATGCGATGGCGCCACCGCAGCTGTTAGAACGCCGACAGCCAACAGCATGGTTGATAGAAAACGTCTCATACATTTCTCCAGTCAGGGTATGATTTTGCCGGTCTCGAAGATCCGGTAACTCCAGTCGCCAGCCGTTCCGCGCGGCTTGGCATTTTTCCATCCCATCTCTCGACGGAAGCTCCCCATCACACCTCGTGCGATGAGTTCGCTCTCTGTCGCGCCTTCAATTGCCTCGGAAAGAGGCGACACGTAGAGCGCGTCTGTCGGGCAAAAAAGCTCACACAAGAAGCAGGTCTGGCAGTCCGATTGCCGCACGATGATGGGTGCGCCATCGGGAACAGCCTCGAACACATCGTCCGGACAGGCCTCAACACAAAGATCGCACTTGATGCAGCGGTCTTCACTAACGATCTCAATCATGATGCTGCACTCACTCGATTTGCGCTCTGGAACGAAGCCCAGATGTTGTCGACACCACCGGAGTCGATCGGCTTCGCCATGGTGGGATTTGCTTCCGGAAAATCCGTACGGCGCTGCAAGCCACGGCTTTCCTTACGCAACAGCGCGCTATGGGTTGCCCAGCGGGCGGTCGCGATAAGCGCTTCGACCTCACGCGCCTTCGTTGAGCGTGGTAATCGCCAGGGCTCGTCCTGCCAAAGTGCGGTCAGCCTGTCAGACATGGCGACCAGACGATCATGATTCCTGAAGAACCCGCCATCCAACGGAAGAACCTGTTGTTTGACATCATCCAAAACCGCATCGACATCGCCAGTTGCCTGATCGGCCCGTTCGCTCAATTGCGCATTGGCGGAACGCACAGCCCGGTCGCGCCAGTTTGCACCAAGCGATTGCACAAACTTCGCCGCATCCTCGCCAGCCCATGAACCTGTCGCCATCGCCCAGCTGGAGTTCGGTCCGCCACCGCCGCTCGAAGCCCCAGACATGCCCTGACGGGAAGCGGCATCGCCAGCGGCAAACAAACCAGGGATCGTCGTCGTTGTACGACCGTCAATCTTGAGCCCACCAGTACCGCGAACCGTGCCTTCATGACGGAGGGTGATGGGAAAACGTTGCGTGAATGGGTCGATCCCCATGCGATCGAAGGGCACAAAAATGTTCGGCTGTCCCCGGCGAAACCCCTCTTGTAGACGCGGCGGCGCTTTGTCCAGCACCGCATAGACCGGGCCCTTGATTAGTTCCCGCGCGACAACGCTTTGGCGATCCCCTGCCGCAGAAAGTTCATTGCCTTGTTCGTCACTGAACGTGCCCCAGAAATAGACAACGCCTTTCGTCACACTTGAATAGGCGGGAGAAATGCCAAACTGCGCCGAAAACTCCATGCCGGAAAGAACGGCACCCGCTTCCGCAGCCATAAGATAACCATCGCCAGTAAGGTTGTTGGTGCCAAGCGCACCACTTCGAAAAGCACAGCCGCCCGTAGCGATCACAACTGCACCGGAACGGATATGCAGAGTTTCACCAGATCGCCGATATCGCGCAATGGCACCTGCAACCACTCCGTCCGACACAAGCAGTTCTTCGATCGGGCAATGGTCGATGATCTGGACACGCGCCTTGATGAGCTTCTGCCGCATAAACCGCAGATAGTCGGGTCCCCGCAGCATGCCGCGATAGGGTGTTCCATCTTCATAAGTTGGAAAGTCGTAGCCCCACTGGGCGAGCAAATCGAGGTTTTCATAGGTTCGGTCGAGCACGCGCTCGATGCGCTCTTGTTCTGCGAACCCTTGCCCCAACCGCACCCTCTGTGTGACCGTCGCGCTCCGTTCGGCACTACCGCGACGTGTGTAGATCGTCGTGGTGTTGCCGGCAGCGGTAGCACCGCTCGTGCCAACATAACCCTTCTCTACTAGTACGACGCTCGCACCGTTTGCAGCAGCATTCCACGCGGCCCAGCAACCCGCTGGCCCTCCTCCAACAACAAGCACATCCGTTGATATTTCTAACGTATTTTTGGTCATGGTCTCTCGCATTCGCGAAAAGCCTATAATTTATATAGAATTTATCAAGGAAGGTTCTATCAGCCCTAGCGAGCCGACTTAAAATAGTTTTCTATAATAATGAAACGCGCCGCAAACACTTAAATGTTTGCGGCGCGTAACTGAAATATTCAGGCAGTAGCTCGTGGTCGTATCGCGATATTGCCTCAGAGCATCATCCTGGGCATGCCATCGGGCCTCAGATAGCGCCGAAGCGCTGCAATGCGGAAAATGGCATTCACAGCGCCATAGCCCTTATAGCTGCGCCGCTGCACGACTTCGAAGAAAAAGCCCTGATCGTCGGTCGGACTATAGAGCTGGAAATACTCGCCGGTTTCATCGCGATCATAGAGCACATTGGCGGCTTTGAGCTTATCCGTGAAATCCGGATCGAGGCCGAGCCTCGCTTCGAGATCATCATAGTAGTTGGGCGAAATTTCCAGTGTATGAAAGCCGTTGGCTTTCAGTGCTGCGGCTGTCGCGAAAATATCGTCAGTAGCAAATGCCAGATGCTGAATACCTGAACCGAAGGTTTCTGCAATGAACCGGCCAGCCAATGTGCGGCGGTTCTCAGCACCATTAAGCGTGATCCGCAATGAGCCGCTGTCATTTTCAACAACCTGACTGCGCACGACGCCGCCGGGATCGACAATATCAACCATAGGCGATTTCCGGGATTCCGTAAGCGACGTGTAGAACAGAAGCCAGGTCAAAAGCTCATCGAACTTCATCGTCTGGGCGACATGGTCGATATGGGTCAACCCCACCCCGTGGAAGTTGCCAGCCTCTGCGACAGGTTCGAATTCTATATCGAAGATACGACCCAGATCGGTCTTTTCATCAAGGAAATAGATGAGGCCACCGCCAACACCGCGTATCGCTGGCATGCCGATCTCGCCGGGGTCGAGCGGCTGTTCGAACGGTTCTGCTCCCAATGCAACTGCTCTTGCTTGCGCGGCTGCAGCATCATCGACGACAAGGCCCATGGCATAAGCCGTTGTGCCATGAACAGCATAGGCCGAGCTTGCAAAGCCGCGTATATCGGTATTGACGACCAGATTGATCTCACCTTGACGATAGAGCGCCACATCCTTGGTTTTGTGCTTGCCCGCGAGCTGAAAACCCAAGGCGCCCAGCACCGATGCAAGCCTATCGGCGCTATCGGCATGGGCCGTAAACTCGATGAAGCTGACGCGCGCCACTTTGGCTCTCGCCGGCATATCGGTCACAGTCAGCCGGTTTTCTGGTTCCACACGACGCACCTGATCGCCAAGATAAATCAACGAGCGACGGCCATCAGCCGCGATGGACGCAGGCAACCCACCGCGGAACTGATCGTTGAAAATCTCCAGCGAGAAATAGCCGTCATAGCCGGTCGCGGCCACGGCGCGCATGAAATCCAGAACCGGTAGGTCACCCTCACCCGGCATATTGCGATAGTGACGGCTCCAATAAAGGAGATCCATATCGATCAGCGGCGCGTCGGCCATCTGAACGATGAAGAGTTTTTCCTTTGGAATGGAGCGGATCGAATTCACGTCGATCTTGCGCGCAAGCGTGTGGAAGCTGTCGAGGATCAGGCCGACATTGGGATGGTCTGCCCGGCGCACAATCTCCCAGGCATCGCGATGATCGTTAATGTGGCGACCCCAGGCGAGCGCTTCGTAACCCACGCGCAAATTGCGGCGCGCTGCCCGCTCGCCAAGCTCGCGGAAGTCATCGGCTGCCCGATCAAGGCCGCCCATAGCAACCGGCGATATATTCGAGCACACAAGAACGAGATCAGTGCCTAGCTCCTGCATCAGATCGAATTTGCGCTCAGCGCGGTCAAAGGTGCGACTGCGCAACGGTTCAGGCATGCCCTCAAAATCACGGAAAGGCTGGAACAGCGTGATCTCTAGTCCGAGATCACGCGCCATACGGCCAACCTGACGCGGGCTTTCATCAAAAGTGAGAAAGTCGTTCTCGAAAATCTCCACACCGTCGAAGCCGGCTTTGGCGATAGCTTCGAGCTTTTGCGGCAGATCACCACTGATCGAAACCGTTGCTATCGAAGTTTTCATGGCGTGCTCTCCTGCTTCCGGTTCTTGTTGCGCCCGCGTTCAGTAAATTCGGGCCAGTATCGTCGGTTCATTGCGCGTTGTTTCAAAGTCGGGTTTTAAATTCGGCTCGTCCCCGGACGCCCGGTTTGAACGCCAGCACCTTGCCAGCAAGTGGTTCTATCGTTCGCTCTTGAGGACCAAGGGGCTCAATCGCCGAGGTGACAAATAGTGCATCGAGGGCTTCGCCACCAAAGCAGCAGCAGGTCGGATGGCTGACCGGCAGTTCGATCACGCGGTCTATCGCGCCGTCCGGGTCAAAACGGATGAGCTTGCCGCCAGCGTAAATCGCACTCCACATAAAGCCTTCTTCGTCAACGCAACTGCCATCCGGTCGTTCCGGCGCAGTCGTCGTTGTGAAAATCTGCGGCTCCCCAAGCTGGTTTTGCGCGGGGTCATAATCGCGCATCCAGATCGTATAGGCACGTGTATCAGCGAAATACATGCGCTTGCGATCTTGATCGAAGGCTAGTCCGTTAGGAATTGCAAGATCGGCGGCTTCCCTTGATACGGCATAATCCGGTTGTACCCGGTAAAGCGCGCCCACAGGTGCGTAATCCGCTTCGCGCAAGGTGCCGATCCAGAAATTGCCCGCCCAATCCGCACGTCCATCGTTCTTGCGATGACCTGAGACATCCGGTTCAGGGTCCACAAGAAACGTCTGTTCGCCGCTCGCGGGATCAAAGGCAAATAGACCATTGTCGCAAGCTAGAATAAGGCCGCCTTTTTCCCGCAAGGCCAGAGACCCAATACGGCGGGCCTCAACCTTGTGCTGTTGAACTTGCCCCGCTTGCGGGACATAGCTCATGAGCGCCGGTGTGAGCACATCGACCCACCATAGGGTGCCCGTCTGCTCACACCAGACTGGACACTCCCCCAGACGATTGGCAGGAGCGTCGATGATGTCAAACTTTTGCGTCGTCATGCTCGACATGTCCGCCAAGGAACAGCTGCCCCACGCGCGGATCAGCAAGAAGCTTTGAGGCTTCATCATGCATGCGCGTTTGACCAAGTTCGAGAACCAGGCCGTAATCCGACATGGCGAGCGCGGCTTTCGCATTCTGCTCGACCATGAGAATGGTTACACCCTGATCGCGCAAGCGAATGAGTGTTTGAAACACCTCCTGAACGAGATTGGGTGACAGACCGATGGACGGTTCGTCGATCAAAATGAGCTTCGGATCAAGCAGAAGAGCACGGGCGACCTCCAACTGCTTTTGCTGGCCGCCTGACAGTTCAATCGCTTTACGGTCCCGGAACTGCCGCAGCATTGGAAACTGATCCATGACCTGCTCGATGCGGGCGCGAACCTTGGATGGATCAGGTGATGTGATACCCCCAAGCTCAAGGTTATGGTAGACGGAAAGTTGCGGCACCACATTGCGCCCTTGCGGCACATAGGTCACGCCGTTGGCGATCATCTGGCGCGGCGTATTGCGGGTGACGTCTTTTCCGTCCAGCAGGATTTGTCCCGAGTGGATGTTCAAGAGACCGAAGATCGCCTTGAATACGGTTGACTTACCTGCTCCATTCGGGCCGATCACAGTCGTAATCGAGCCCTTCGGAATGGAGAAAGACACACCGTTCAAAATGGTGATCTTTCCATAGCCACCGTGAAGGTCTTTGAGTTCAAGCATATGTCATCCTCCCAGATAAGCGTCGATAACCATCTGGTTTGACCGGATTTCTTCGGGCTTGCCTTCAGCAATGATGCGGCCTTCCGCCAGCACTATAATGCGCGTGCAAAGGCTCATGACGAACTCCATATTGTGCTCGATGACCACAAAAGTCGTTCCATGTTCCGCATTATAAGCAACGAGCCGATCCTTGAGATTAGCAAGCATTGTCAGATTAACGCCACCGGCCGGTTCATCGAGCAGAACAAGACTGGGGCCTGCCATGAACGCCATGGCAGCATCGACCAGCTTTTGCTGGCCGTAGGAAAGCGACCCCGCCAGTTCGTCGCGAAGATGGTTGAGGCGGAAGAACGAAATCATCTGCTCTGCTTCTTCGGTCAGTCCGGCATCGCCGGGACCGAAAAGCCGCGAGGCCATGGTGCCTATGTGTTCCTGTCCAGCGAGGATGATGTTTTCAAGAACAGACATCTTCGGAAAGACTGAAAGCTGCTGGAAGGTTCGTCCGACGCCAAGCTTGTTGAGGTCGGATGCACGCATGCCCGAGACATTCTTGCCGTTGACCTGCACCTCGCCAGCATTGGGCTGAAGCTGGCCAAGGATGCAGTTGAACAGCGTCGACTTGCCGGAACCGTTCGGCCCGATCAGCCCGAGGATCTCACCCTGATTGACGTCGAAGGACACGTCGCGAACGGCGTGAATGCCGCCGAAACGCTTCTCGATATTGCGTACGGAAAGTACAGGACTGCTCATTTCAGCCGCGCTCCTTCGCTCATGTCACCGCGCACCTGACGCTTCGGCCAGAATTTTTCGCGGAACTTGCCCCACACTCCGATCAGACCCGAAGGCACGAAGATCAGCATGACGATCACCAGCACGGAATAAATGATCAGATAGTAGCCTTCCGTGAAGCGAAGCACTTCCGGTAGCAGAATGACAACTGCTGCACCGATGAAGGGGCCAAAGAAGAAGCCTGCACCACCCACAACAACCATAAGCAAAATGCGCAGTGAATGGACGAGACCAAACGAACCCGGCTCGATAAACTGTACCAGCGGCGTGATCAGCGATCCGGCAAGCCCGCCATAGACCGAGCCGATGGCAAACGCCAGAAGCGTGATGCGACGTGTATCAACGCCAAGACTTTCAGCCCGGATGGGGTTTTCCCGCAGAGCCTTGAAGGCGCGGCCCCACGGGGAACGCACGATGCCCCACATGATCTGCGCGGCGATAACAGTGATGCCAAGCGTGAAGTAATAGAATGGCAGCTGCTTGGTGGTGGCGAACAGTCCGAGATGAGGACGCGGCATACCGACGAGACCGTAATTGCCGCCGGTCAGCCACTCTTCGTTACGCAACACCAGAAAGACCAGAGTGTTGAAGGCAAGCGTCACGAAGGCAAGGAAATGCCCTTTGACACGCAAAGCCGGATATCCAAGTACAAGGCCCACAATGAAGCAAAGTACCAGGCCGACCGGCATTGCCAGAAACCAATGCCATCCGGCGAGCGTCAGAAGCGCCGTGGTATAGGCGCCAATCGCCATGAAGGACGCCTGCGCCAGCGAAATCTGGCCTGCATAACCGAGCGTCAGGTTAAGACCCATCGCTGCGATCGAGAAGATCAGCCAGGATGTCAAAACGTAGATGATGTAGTTGCCCTGCCCAATCGGTGCGAGCACCGACAAAAGCAACAATACGGCAATTGAAATATTGCGCTTGCTTGCAGTCATCACACGGCCCTCCCTTCGGAAGTGCCCATGATGCCCTGTGGGCGGACGAGGATAATCACGATCAACAGGACCAATGGCAAAGCGGCACGATATTGCGCGGTCACATAAGCCGCCGTGAGATTATCGAGAACACCGATCAGCAATCCTCCGACGAGCGCACCGCGGATCTGGTTGAAACCACCAACAATGGCCGCAATGAAGGCGATAAGGCCAAGCGTTTCACCGTTGGAAAACTTTGCGAGGTAGACGGGGCTGATCAAGTAGGACGCCAAAGCCGCCAGAGCTGCATTGATCAAAAATGTATAGAGGATCATACGCTTGACATTGACGCCAAGAATTTCAGCAACAGCCGGGTTTTGGGCTGTTGCCTGCATGCAGCGACCCGTGCGGGTGCGATTGAGGAACAGCGTTAGCAGAACGACGATACCGAGCGATAGCGCCAGATTGAGAATGTCACGCAATGAGAGAACCGCGCCGAAAAACTCGATTGGATCGTTCGGGAACATCGATGGGAACGGCTGTGCTTCAGCGGAATAGAATTCTTTCACGCTTTCTTTGAGCAAGATGCCCAAGACCATCGTCGCGATGATCAGCGTGATCCCCCCATGGGGCAGAATGGGTTCAACGATCAGCTTCTTGAACAAAAGCCCAAGCACGATCAGAGCAACCACCAGCCCGATAAGCAGAGCGGGCCAGAACGAAATACCAAAGATGGTCATTGCCGCCAGAACGAAGAAGGCCGGCAGCATCACGAATTCACCCTGCGCGAAGTTCACGGTCTGGGCTGCTTGCCAAACAAGCGTGAAACCGATCGCAACAAGTGCGTAAATGGAGCCGGTCGCAAGACCGGATAACAAAACCTGTAGAAACTGGGACATGACTTTACCCGTCTGAGGCGGCAGCCAGACCGCCGCCTCTGCTGAAAGGATTGATCAGTTTGCCGGAACAGTACCAATGACCGTCGGCACACCGCCCTTCACCTGAACCATGAAGCTTGGGCGGGACATTTCTCCGCGGTCATCCCAGCAGGTGTCGAGAAGCACTTTCGGATAGTCAGCCGCCTTCAGGCAAAGACCATGCATCTTTTCAGCAAATGCTTCACCGTCGAGCTTGCCCACCATGTCAGTGACATATTTGGTGGTCCAGACGCCGACATAACCCTTCAAAGCGTCATGCGTCGGCTTGCGCTTGTAGGCTTCTTCGAACTTCTTGGCGAATTCGCCGATGCCCGGCACATCCGTCGCCGCAGCTGTGATGCCAACATGCGCGATAGCGCCATCCGCAGCACCGCCTGCAAGTTCAACTACCTTGGCTTCCGTCAGCGTTACTTCGCCAACGAGAGGCATCTTCAGCCCCTGCTTCTTGGCTTCGATCAGGAAACGCGCAGATTCTTCCTGATTCATATAGACGAAAATCGCTTCAGGATTAGCCTGCTTGAGCTTCGCAACGTCGGCCGCATAGTCAGTCTGCGCCTGCTCGGAGGCAACATCGGCGATAATTTCGATACCGGCCTTCTTCATTTCCTCAACGAAAACGTCATGACCGCCTTTGCCGAACTCGTTGTTCAGCCAGGCCACACCAACCTTCTTCGCCTTCAGCGTGTCTGTGAAGTAGGACGTCAGTGCTGGAACGCCCTTCTGAGCGCCGGTCGAGGTGCGGAAGACGAACGGATTGCCCTTTTCGACAATGCTCGGCGATTCCGAACCGACGAACTGCGGAATGCTGTTCTGCTGGGCAACCAGCATGTTGACCATCGTCGAGCCCGAATAGATCGTGCCGAGAATGGCATATGCGCCATCATCAATGGCCTTCTGCACGAGCGCGCGCGAGACCTGCGGATCGGTCTGGGTATCATACTCGCCCAGCTCGACCTTCTTGCCCAGAATGCCGCCGCCCGCATTCACTTCATCAATGGCGATCTTGATGCCGTCACGCCAGTTCGTGCCAGACGGCGCGCCCGGACCGGACAGTTCGACAACCATGCCGAGTTTGACCACGTCTTCTGCGTGGGCTGCGCCGAAAGTCGCAAAAACCGCCGTCGAAAGCGCCAGAAGTTTCTTACGATAATGCATTTTAGTTCCTCCCCTTAAGTTCATAGAGATCAAGATATAGAGATAAGCCTACCCTTTTTCGGGTGTCGGCAACGGCGCACAACCTGCATGGTGCCCGTCGTGACCGGTCAGAAAATCCGCCAGGACCTCCGCCTGCGCATCGAACATTCCAGCACCAATCATCGTCTGACAGCCCCGTTTTCTAGCTTCCTCGATAAATGGCGATACGTGCGGTTTAGTGATCACGCAAGCAGCAAACTGCTCTGACCGCAACTTTGTTACGTTTACGGGATATGGATCATTCGATTTCATACCCATCGGCGTAGCATTTGCAATCAGATCGAACCCGAAAGGGTCATCGCTGCCAACGACAACCTTACCCGGATAACGTGCACTGAGTTTGCCGATTACAGAATCACGCTTGTCGCTATCGACATCGTGAATGGCAAGCCGCGCTGCTCCTCGCTTCAGCATTTCCAGCGCAATGGCTGTTCCGGCACCGCCGCATCCGACGAGAAGGACGCTTTTCCCTTGCACATCGAACCCTTCCCATTCAATGCCATCGAGAAAGCCGATGCCGTCAGTATTATCGCCGTACCACCCATTTCCAGCGCGCCGAACAACATTGACCGCCTCAATGAAGGTGGCATTGTCCGTCAGTCCGGCACATAGCTCATAGGCCTGCTGTTTGTGCGGTATCGTCACCAGCAAACCGCCGATATTGTCGACCACGCTCAATGTGGCGAAAACAACTGGCAGATTGGATGGCGCAACATGCAACGGAACAACAAGCGCATTCTCGCCGCGCTCGCGGAACAGTTCCGTCATGACTTCCGGCGAACGCACCTGCTCAATCGGATCTCCAACCACAGGAAAAAGGCGCGTCGCTCCATTCGGAAACGGCCCGTTGTCCTGCAAAGATTGAGCATTATCGCCATATGCCATGAATTCACTGATCCTAGCCTGCGCGCTCGCATTAGAGCGCTCCCAGGAACAGATTAGCGAATGGCAGAGATAATATCGCCTACCAAATGAATAGGATTCCATAACATGATGTTAATTGGCGGCGCGTCAGTATTTGTGGCCGAATGAGCTGACAGCGTTCATTTCCTTGCGCAACACATCGATGAAATGTTCCGCATAGACGGAAAGCGGCAGATCGTTGCGATAGGCAATATAAGTGTGAAAGGCGCTCTCCGCGTCAATTGGAATGCTTTTCAGGCCTCGCACCACACCATGCGCGACCGTAAACTCGTCGATTATCGCTATACCCAGCCCGGCTGCAACCAGACTGCACACAGTCGTCCCGAAGCGGGCTTTGATGTTCATGCGATAGTCGAGGCCCGCATTGGTGAACATCGCCGCCATGATTGCACCGTACGGGTCTTTCGGGTTGATGCCGATCAGCGGATGTTCCGACATTTCCCGAGGCGTGATCTTTTCGCGTGATGCCAGCGGGCTTGTCTCAGGCACGATGCAGAGCAACCGCCCCTTTGCCAGCGGCTCGAATTCGATCAGCGTATGATCGAAGCGCGATGAGATTGCAACGATCTCGCCACGTCCTAGAAGAAGATAGTCAACGGCTTCTTCAATCTTGAGAATATTGAGGTCGAGGTGAACATCGCTGTAACGCTCGCGCACCTTTGCGACCGCGCGCGGCACCATCACATTGGCGATGCTTGGCACGGACGCAACGCAGAGTTCCTGCGCCTTGCCCTTGCTTAAATCCGCGACAGCCGATTGCAGATCATCGATTTTCCGGTGCACCGTATCCAGAAGATCGAAGATATTGCGGGCTTGTGATGTTGGAACATAACGCCCGCCGCGACGATCAAAGAGCCGGATGCCGAGGGAATCTTCCGAATATTTCATGAGCCTGCTGATCCCCGGAGCAGAGACATTCAGTAGTTTGGCCGCACCGGCAATCGTCCCGGTCACCATGATTGCCCGGATAACTTCGATTTGTCGCAATGTCAGCATTTGTTTCCCGCCTGTTTCGCTCCTCACACAGGCATATTCATCAAATGCATGTCAAATGGCTACTCAATCGCCGCCGGAAAAACCCTGCCTTCGAACAGTTTGCGCGCCGTGCGAATGGTGCCTGCGCCTTTGACCGTTCCGTCTGCTGCCAGATCGAGGAAAACTTCCATCGCGCCGCTTGGATGTTCAATCGCATAACGACCATCATGCGGTGCGTTCACCAGCTTTGCTGCGGGACTGGAGGGCAAGCGTGTTGCTGTCGCGACCGTCACCGCCGCCAGCACACCGACGGAAGCATGAACACGATGCGGAATGAAGCTGCGCGTCGATATGGCACCTCCGGCAGTGGGCGCAGAAACGAGCGTCATTTTCGGTACGGACGCCTCGCGCACATCGCCGAGATGCATCAATAAGCCGGCTTTTAGCCGGATTACTTCAAGCTTTGCTTTAAGATCGTTATTCGCTTCCAGCTCTTCGCGGGTCTCCATGCCTGTCAGGCCGAAATCGGCAGCGCGCATGATGACGCAAGGCATTCCATTGTCGATAAGAGTTGCTTCGACATCCTCTATGATGTCCATTTCGTTGCCGGTCGGCAACAGAGCTCCGCACATGGAGCCGGCGACATTCATGAACAGAAGAGGTATGGCGGCATGAGTGCCCGGAACGCCAGCAATTGCGGTATCACCGGCATAATTGACGCGACGGTTGGGAGTGGAAATCTGGGCAAGCGCAATCTCACCCGAATTGACCATGTGAATGCGCACCGGCGTCACATCGTCCTTCGCAGCCACCAGGCCCATTTCAATGGCTGCCGGTCCAACACCTGCCAGAATATTCCCGCAACCCTGCGCATCACTGACAAGTGGCTGGTCCACAAAGACCTGCAAAAAGAGATAATCCACATCCGCATCATCGCGGCTGGAAGGCGACAGGATGGCCACTTTCGAGGTTAGTGGGTCGGCACCGCCGATACCGTCAATCTGGCGAACATCCGGCGAGCCCATGACGCCCAGCAGCACTGCATCACGCTGTTGCTTATCAGACGGCAGGTTGGCGGCCAGAAAATAGGCGCCCTTGGATGTCCCTCCCCGCATCCAGAGGCAGGGAATGCCGTCCTCATACATATTTGAGTCCCTTTTCCGCCAGACGTTCGCGCATCTTGTAGATGTCGAGACCCAGTTCACCCGCCGCCAGCCGCGCGCGTTTGGCTTCCTCATTGGCAAGGCGCGTTTGCGCTGCACTCAACACGTCTTCGGCCTCAGTGCGCTTCACGACACAGACACCGTCATCGTCGGCCACGATAATATCGCCCGCCTCGATATAGCCTCCGGCACAGACGACAGGAATATTGATCGACCCCAGCGTTTCCTTCACCGTTCCCTGCGCAAAGACAGCCTTTGACCAAACTGGAAAGCCCATAGATGTCAGATCGCGCACATCGCGCACACCCGCATCGATGATCAACCCGCGGCAACCCCGCGCCTGTGCCGAAGTGGCAAGCAAATCGCCGAAATAGCCGTCCTCGCAGGGGCTTGTTGGCGCCAGAACCAGAATATCGCCTTGCTGCAACTGTTCGATCGCCACATGGATCATCCAGTTGTCGCCCGGTGCCGCCGAAATCGTTACAGCCGATCCGGCAACCTGTGCGCCGGAATAGATCGGGCGCATATAGCTTGACAGCAGACCTTTGCGTCCCTGCGCTTCATGGACGGTTGCCACACCTGCCGCCGCCAGCCCATCAATGACTTCCGGTTTGGCGCGCGCAATATTCTGAACGACAACTGGCATTTCAACGCTCCTTGTTACTTCCTGCGACCGGGGGCGTTCCATGGGTGTGGAACGTCTCAATGGTCTTCAGACCCCAGGCCTGTCCTTTTCTGCGCTCCGACTCCGTCCAGACGATCGGTTCCCAGTCCGGCGCGAGGATCAGACGTGCGCCTGAATTGGCCAGTTCCACACGATTGCCCGCCGGTTCCCAGACATAGAGAAAGAACGTGCCCTGCACGGCGTGCTTGTGCGGACCGGTCTCGATATGAACGCCATTTTGAAGGAAGATGTCGGCCGCACGCAGAATGTCTTCTCGCTGATCCGTCGCATAGGTGAGATGATGTAAACGCGCATGGCCACCCCCATGCTCTTCCGTGCAGGCGAGATCGTAGGTCTTGTTGTTGATGGTGAACCACGCACCACCGATGCGGCCATTATCGAGCTGGATCATCTCCGTGACACGCGACCCAAGACAGGTTTCCATAAACCTGCGGAACTCCGTCACGTCGCTGCACAGGAGATTAAGATGATCGATCCGCCGCGGTGCTGCGCCGGTGTAGGCGCTTGCGGTGTTCTTGAGCACCGGCGCATCCGCACCTTGTCCCGTATAACGCACGGTATCCCAATAGATCTCGAAGACATGGCCGAACGGATCCTCAAACCGGAACGCTCGGCCATGTCCTCGATCACCCCCCACCCAACCGATGATCTTGTATCCGCTTTCGCTGATCGCTTTCACACGGCGCTCCAATGCCTCCGGCGACGCTACGCGATAAGCGATATGTCCGACGCCAGTGGTGTGATGCCGGGTCAATTTGAGCGAATGGAATTCATAATCGTCCCAGGCCCGCAAATAGGCGGACTGCTCATCCATGCCGGACAGTTTCAGCCCGTAGATGCGCGTGAAAAAATCGAGGCTTTCCTCGAATTTGTCGGTATACACCTCAACATGCGCGAGGTGGGCAATATCAAAACTCCGCTCCATGGCGTCCTCCCTGTCATACGCCATGCTGTTTAAAGCTCATCCACGGTACGTGGAAATACTGATTGGAAGCCTTCGGCATATTTTGCCTTGCGACCACCGGACTGCCCGCCCGAATTGCGCATGAAATGGTTCGCGCGATTTTCGGCGACATTCTTGTAATAGGCCCACAAATGTTCCTGCCCTTCCATGCACTGGATGGCGGCCCATTTCTTGTCCCATACCGACGTGATGTCTAAAAACGTGTCAGGCTTCCAGCCCATCTGTTCGGTCTGGTGTGGCTCGAACAGATAAAGCTGCGGCGCGCCAAGCACTTTCTCACCCGGCTTATGCCCCCAGGCCTGTGCGATCATGCGCGTTTCAAGCGCAATCTCGGTCGCATACATATGGTCGGTATTGTAGGGGTCATATTGCGAATGGCTGAGCATGAAAGCCGGCTGCACATCGCGGATTACATCGACGAGCTTGAACTTGTCCTCATCGTTCAGACGCAGCGGATAGTCGCCAAGATCGAACGAAACGAGGTCATGCACGCCAAGAGCCTTTGCCGCCTTTTCCGATTCCGCACGGCGCGCCGCCTTGACGCGCTCCAGCGTCATGCCTGCATCTTTCCAGAGCTTGGCTGACTCTCCACGCTCACCAAAGGAAAGGCAGACGACGGTTACGTTATATCCAAGCTCGGCGTGCTGCGCGATTGCCCCGCCACAGCGCCAGACAAAATCGGCCGCATGCGCACTGATAACGAGCGCCGTCTTTTTCTCGGTCATGAAACTCTCCTCTAATCTGAGGAAACTTCACAACAGACCGCGCCACATTCCAATTTGGTTATGGGCGCAACATGATAAGTTTTTGCTATAGATAAATCCAACCCGTCGATGTGTGCCATTCCAACTATAGCATTTTCTTATGTCGTCACGCCCATTTCTAAATGGGTTTGACGCGCACTTTCCATAATCCTGACAGCCAATCAGGACGCATTGGAAGCGCCGCGAGTGCATGGCTGCTTCCGATCATCCGATAGAGAGGCGCGCCTTTCGGCGCGATCCGACTGGGAGGAAGAATGCTTACCCTTTTGTTCGACGGGGTAGCTTATGGAATGCTGCTATTCGTATTGTCATGCGGATTGGCGGTTACGTTGGGATTGATGAATTTCATCAATCTCGCGCATGGCGCTTTCGCCATGGCCGGAGGCTATGTCACCGTCATTCTCACGAACCGTATTGGCGTGCCTTTTTTGGCGACGCTGCCCATCGCGTTCATCGTGACGGCTATAGCCGGGGTCATACTGGAAAAGACGCTCTATATCCGTCTTTATGAGAAATCGCATCTCGATCAGGTGCTGTTTTCCATCGGCATTGTTTTCATCGCCGTGGCCGGAATCGACTATCTGATGGGATCACAGCAGCAGATCCTCAATCTCCCTGAGTTCCTGCGCGGACGGGTAGAAATTGCTGGCGTGGGCATCGGCATCTATCGCGCATTTCTTATTGTCGTGTGTGGCGCTCTTGCTATAGCGCTCCAATTGGCTTTAGCGAAGACCCGTTTCGGCAGCCAATTGCGCGCCTCGGTCGATGATCGCCGTGTCGCGCGCGGACTTGGCATTCGCGTCAACACCGTTTTCGCCGTGACCTTTGCTGTCGGCTCTGGTCTGGCTGGACTAGGCGGAGCACTGGGTGCCGAAATCCTCGGCCTCGACCCGACCTTTCCTTTGAAATTCATGGTCTATTTCCTGATCGTCGTTTCCATCGGCGGCACCTCCAGCATGACCGGACCACTTGTCGCGTCGATCTTGCTCGGCATTGCCGATGTGATGGGCAAATATTACGTTCCCGCACTCGGCGGTTTCATCATCTATATCGTTCTGGTTGCGGTGCTTGTTTTCCGTCCGCAGGGCCTGTTTGCGAGGGCAAGCTGATGGTTAACGCCCTGACACAGACAGTTTCCGCCTCGGATGTCGCGCAGAGCCTCAAGCGGAGAACCCGCTGGGGATTACTTGAAGCCGTTTTCTGGGTTGCAGCGATCGCCGCCTGGTTCCTCTTTCCCGACCAGCATCTCATTTTGATCGAGGTCGTCGGCTTTGCCATTCTGGCGCTTTCTATCGACCTCATCCTCGGTTATGGCGGCGTGGTAACCCTTGGACAGGCTGCAATGTACGGCGTCGGCGCTTATGCCAGCGGCCTGTTCTCGATCTATGTTTCCGGTGAACCGCTGACGGGTCTCGCTGTCGGCGCTGTCTCCGGTGCACTTCTGGCCTTCGCCACCAGTTTTCTCTTGCTGCGCGGCGGCGACCTCACCCGCCTCATGGTGACACTCGGCGTTGCTGCCGTGTGTCATGAAATCGCCAATCAGGCGAGTTGGCTGACAGGAGGTGCGGACGGGCTTCAGGGCATTACCATCGAGCCAATCTTCGGCGTCTTCGAGTTCGATCTGTTTGGCCACACCGGCTACGCCTACAGTCTGGCCGTATTATTCGTGCTGTTCGTACTTGCCCGCCTCATCGTCTTCTCGCCTTTCGGCTATTCGTTGCAAGCGATCCGCGAAAACCCGCTGCGCGCTTCGGCAGTCGGCGTTCCCGTGCGCTCCCGACTGGTGACCATCTACACCATTGCCGGTGCCTATGCCGGCATAGCGGGTGCGCTTTTCACCCAGACACAGCAGTTCATTTCGCTCGATGTTCTGTCGTTCCAGAAATCGGCAGACGGCCTGATGGTGCTTGTCATCGGCGGCACCGGCTATCTCTATGGCGGCCTGATTGGCGCACTCGTCTACGAACTGATCCAGGACGCCTTGTCATCCGTGACACCACAATATTGGCAGTTCTGGCTCGGCGTCCTTCTCGTGTCTTTCGTTCTGTTTGGGCGCGACCGTCCTCGTCAATTCATCCGCGCGCTTTCGGCACGGCTGTCGCGGCGCACTCAGAAATCCCGCGAGGCCACACAATGACCGTCGCCGCACTGGAAACTATTCATCTCAGCAAATTCTTTGGCGGACTGAAAGCCACTAATGATGTGACTTTCCGCCTGGAACGCGGCGCACGCCATGCCCTGATCGGGCCAAACGGAGCCGGAAAAACCACACTGATCAATCTGTTGACCGGCGTGATTACCCCGTCACAAGGCGAAATTCGTCTGAATGGGGCCAATATCTCGACCATTTCGCGTGAGAAGCGTGTGAAACGCGGACTGGTGCGCACATTCCAGATCAACCAGCTCTTCGCCGAGCTTAGCGTCGTTGAAAGTCTGGCGCTCGTCATCAATGAGCGTCGAGGATATGGCACCCAATGGTATCGCCGCACTGGTGCCTTGCCTGGAATCGACGACGAAATTGCGCGGCTGGTCGAGGACTTCGGGCTGGAAAACGTCATGGATTCCACCTGCTCGTCCCTGCCCTATGGCAAACAACGCCTGCTGGAAATTGCCCTTGCCATCGCTTGCGAACCGAAAGTTTTGCTGCTTGATGAACCCGCGGCAGGTGTGCCGCAGGCCGACCGGCAGGAAGTGCTCAAGCGTTTGGCGAAACTTCCGGCCGATGTCTCGGTTCTACTGATCGAACACGATATGGACCTCGTCTTCAGCTTTGCCGACCGCATTTCAGTTCTGGTTTCCGGAGCCTTGTTTGCGGAAGGAAATGTTGAAGAGATCGCCTCTGATCCACGCGTCAAGGAAGTCTATCTTGGAGGCGGGCAGCATGGCTGATCTTCTACAACTGGAAGGACTTTGTGCCGGTTATGGCAAGGCAACCGTGCTGCATGGCGTGAACTTCAACTTGCGTGCTGGCGAAGCGTTGGCGCTACTCGGACGCAACGGAGTTGGCAAGACAACGACGCTCAACACCATTGTCGGGCTGACCCGCTTTCACAGCGGGCGCATTTTGCTGGATGGCGAAGACATAGCGCGCATGGCACCGGAACGGCGCGTTGCGGCGGGGATCGGTTGGGTTCCGCAGGAGCGCGGCATTTTCCGCTCACTGACAGTCGAGGAAAACATCACGGCCATTGCGCGGCTCGGTCGCTGGACACTCGACGCCGTCTATACGCTTTTTCCGCGATTGCAGGAACGGCGCGCCAATATGGGTAATCAACTGTCAGGCGGCGAACAACAAATGCTGTCTATCGCGCGTGCGCTGGTGATCAATCCCAAAGTGCTGCTGCTCGACGAGCCGACCGAAGGTCTGGCGCCGATCATCGTGGAAGAACTGCTGGCCGCCATCCGCCGGATCGTTCGCGAGGAAGGCCTTTCTGCCATCATCGTGGAACAGCACGCACAACAAATACTCAACATCACAGACGAAGCCATCGTTCTCGACCGCGGGACTGTGGCCTATGCGGGCCGAAGTGACGAGCTGGCCCGTGATGAACACACACTGGGGCAGCTTCTGGGGGTCGGCCTTTCGTAGGACCAGCCGACAACTTGAACACATCGCCGGAGCCGTGGGTATCCGGTAAAATTTGGAGGAGGAAAACAATGGGATTAAAGAAACTTGCAATTGGAGCGCTGACAGCAGCAGCAATCGGTCTGCCTGCACTGGCACAGGCTGAAGACACTGTTAAAGTCGGCGTGGTCATTCCGCTGACCGGCGGCTTTCAATCGAATGGACGGCAGATCAATGCCGCACTCAAAACCTATCTCGCCACGCATGGTGATACGGCGGGCGGCAAGAAGGTCGAATTCATCATCAAGGATGATGCCAGCACGCCCGACAACGCCTTGCGGCTGTCGCAGGAACTGGTGACCAAAGACAAGGTATCCATTCTGACTGGCTTCGGCAACACACCGACGGCCTTATCGGTTGCGCAGCTTTCAAAGCGTGCCAAGGTGCCACAGATCATCATGGTGGCAGCCACTTCTTCAATCCCCGGTGCATCGCCTTACATTCTGCGGACGTCCTGGACCATTCCGCAGATGGCAGCGGTTATCGGCAAATGGGCACCGGAAAACGGTACCAAGAAATTCGTCAGCATCGTGTCGGACTATGGCCCGGGCGCGGATGCCGAAAAATGGTTTGAAAAGACGTTGCAGGACAATGGCGGCACGCTGTTGTCCAAGCTCAAAGTGCCGCTGGCAAATCCAGACTTCGCTCCGTTTCTGCAACGCGCCGCAGACGAAAAGCCAGAAGCGATCTTTGTCTTCGTACCGACCGGCGCGGGTGCGGCTTTCATGAAGCAGTTTGTGGAGCGCGGACTCGACAAGTCGGGTATCAAAGTCATCGCCATGGCCGACGTCACCGACGATGACCTCATCAATGATATGGGTGAACCGGCTATCGGCGTTATTACCGGAGGTCCCTACTCTGCGAACCATGCATCGCCTGAAAACAAGGCCTTCGTGGAAGCCTTCAAAAAGGAAAACGGCGGCATGCGTCCCAACATGGTGGCAGTGTCCGCCTGGGACGCACTGGAGCTGATTTACAAGACGCTGGAAAAGACAGGTGGCGATGCAACCGGCGATACATTTGTCGATGCTGCCAAAGGCATGCAGATCAACAGCCCACGTGGTCCGATTTCCATCGATCCAGCAACGCGGGATATCGTCCAGAACATCTATATGCGCAAGGTCGAGAAAGTTGACGGAGAACTCTATAACACCGAGTTTAAGACCTACGATCAGGTCAAGGACCCTGCAAAGTAAACGGCGACGGGAGCGGCAATATTTGCCGCTCCCGTTTATGCTTCGAAAGCGGTTATGTGAGGTTTGACGCATGGATCAGTCTCGACCAAGTACACCGCATCGCCGTGTCTCTCGTGGACAGAGCGTTAAACTCAGCCTAGAGTTTGCTACCCTTGGCAAGCTCGAAAAAATGAACGCTGAAACACCGCTCTTCCCACACATATCGTCGTCTTCACAATCGGACACACGTCATAATTTCCGGCATCTGCGCGTGTTTCTGGCGGTTGTCGACAGCAATTCCGTAACGAGGGCGGCTGAAACCTGCCATGTTTCACAACCCGCCGTGACACAGGCACTGGCGAAAATAGAGCGCAAGCTTGGCATGTCGCTGTTTTCCCGCACCAGCACAGGTCTTTTTGCCAATCAACACGGCGAGGCTTTTGCGACACGCGTGCGGCGCACTTTCGAACTGATCGACCCGATCCTGTCCGGCATCAATCCGCGTCTGTGCATCACCGTCACCACGGCGCAGCTGGAAGCACTGATTGCTGTCCATGAGACCCAGAATTTTACGCTAGCCGCGAGGCGCTTGCATCTGGCCCAACCCACCGTCCACCGCGCAATCACTCAGCTGGAAGATGCCTCTGGACGCAAGCTTTTCGAACGCACTGCCTATGGCATTATTGCCACCCGCATAACCGTGCAATTGGCACAGGCTGCGCGATTGGCATTTGCCGAGCTTGAACAGGCGGAAGCCGATGTGGCAGATACGGTGTCCGAAGAAGCAGGCCGGGTTGTGATTGGCGGCATGCCGCTATCACGGTCCTATATTCTGCCAAAGGCAATCGCCAAGTTTCGCGTTCTGCGTCCCAAGACCCTGATAAAGATTGTGGAAGGACCCTATGTCGATCTTCTTTCCGCACTGCGACGAGGCGAGATTGACTTTCTTATTGGAGCGCTACGATTTCCCACACCAATAGACGATGTGGAACAACAGGTTCTCTTCACCGATACGCTGGCGCTGATTGCTGGAAGCGAGCATCCCTTGATGCGCCGAAGCACGATTACCGTTCAAGATCTGGCGCGCTATCCCTGGATCGTCGGTAACCGCGAAACACCCATCCGCCAGCACTTCGACCGGCTGTTTGAAAATGCCGACTGTGCACCGGATAGCCTCATCGAATCCAGCTCGCTGGTGCTGATGCGTGAATTGCTGCTCAGCACCGAGCATTTGGGCTGCATATCGTATCTTCAGGCACAGGCGGAACTCGCTCGCGGATTTCTCAAACAACTGCCGCTCGACCTTAGCCATACCGAGCGCCCCATTGGTTTGACCACACGCAAGAACTGGATGCCAACGGCAGCGCAACAACAATTCATCGATCTGGTGGCGGCACACCAGTCTTGAGAGGAACTATGAAAATAGCATTTATTGGATTTGGCGAAGCTGCGCGTTCATTTACGGACAGCTTGCAAAAGCTCGGCACCGCCAAAATAATAGCCGCCTACGACCTGAAAGCGGACAGCACGATTGCTGCCACAGCCAATGCGCGTGGCGTTGCATTAAAGCCCACCGCGGGCGAAGCGATCGCGGATGCCGACTGGATCATCAGCGCTGTTACCGCCGACCAGAGCTTCAATGCCGCCGCTGCGGTTATGGATGCACTTTCCAGTGGTCAGCTGTTTATCGACATCAATTCCGTCTCACCTGACCGGAAAAAGGAAACCGCCGCCATAGTGGAAAAGAGCGGTGCCACCTATCTCGACATGGCGGTTATGGCGCCCGTTGACCCAAGAGGCCACCAAACGCCCGTGCTGCTCGCCGGTTCAACGGCGGATATAGTGGCTGGCGACATGCGCTCTCTTGGCTTCAATTTCGAAGTTATAGGGCCGGAACCGGGTGCGGCGACCGCCATCAAGATGGTTCGTTCTCTCTTCGTCAAAGGTCTTGAGGCACTAACTGTCGAGACGATGCTGGCTGCATCCGCTTCGGGTTGCTTCGACTACGTCCTTTCGTCGCTTTCAGCCAGTTACCCGGGCCTCGGATGGCCACAGAACGTCAACTACATGTTTGAGCGGACGCTACGTCACGGTGCACGCCGGGCAGCCGAAATGCGCGAAAGCGCCGCCACACTTGATGCTTTGGGTCTGACAGGCGCTCTTGCTGACAAGATCGCCGACGTTCAGGCGTCAATGGGCGCAGTTTCTGCTCAGGAACTAC
Source organism: Ochrobactrum sp. P6BSIII (assembly GCF_014138065.1). Lineage (NCBI taxonomy): Bacteria > Pseudomonadati > Pseudomonadota > Alphaproteobacteria > Hyphomicrobiales > Brucellaceae > Ochrobactrum > Ochrobactrum sp. P6BSIII. The sequence continues at coordinate 172,770 of NZ_JACGXB010000007.1, forward strand.
CACAACGTCCACTTCCTGCCGCTGTGGCCGAAATTCTGTCACTGCGGCTTTCAGCACACAGGTCATAAAAGACGCGTTCGTCGGGACCGCAGCTATGGCATGTTCTTCATCATCTCCGGGCTCATCGGCATCATGTTCTCATTGAGATGGTGCATAACCCAAAGCGACCCAGCCAGTGCGATACCAACGATGATGAGCGTAAAGATCAGTGCCATCAGCGTCCAGCCGCCTTCTGAGCGTGGGCTCATATGCAGGAAGTAAATCATGTGAACCACAATCTGGACCGCTCCTATCCCCATGACTAGCATGGCGGTCAGCTGCTTGCTGGCGAAAACATCGCCCATAACAAGCCAGAATGGGATGGCGGTGAGAATAACCGACAGGACAAAGCCTGTCATGTATCCGCCAAAGGTCGCATGGACCTCGTCCGCGCCCGACCCATGATTGTCGTGATGGCCCGATTGGGCTCCGTGGTGCTCGCCTTGTACGCTCATCCCAGAACTCCCAACAAATATACAAAGGAGAACACGCCGATCCATATAACGTCGAGAAAATGCCAGAACATCGAAAGGCACATCAGACGTCTGCGGTTCTCGACGATCAGACCATGACGCATGACTTGCAACATGAGCGTAATCAGCCAGATGATACCGAAGGTAACATGCAGGCCGTGGGTACCGACAAGCGTGAAGAACGAGGATAGGAATGCCGAACGGCCCGGCCCGGCCCCTTCGCGAATAAGATGGCTGAATTCATAAATTTCGATAGCAAGAAACAATGCGCCGAAAATGCCGGTAATGCCCAACCAGAATAGCGTTGCAGTCTTGTCATCGCGCTGCATCTGCAACATGGCAAAGCCATATGTGATCGACGACAGCAAAAGCATCGCCGTATTGATAGCGACCAGGCTGAGATCAAACAGGTCGGCTGGTGAAGGTCCGGCCGCATAATTGCGACCAAGCACGCCATAGGTAGCAAAAAGAACAGCAAATATCAGGCAGTCGCTCATCAGATAGAGCCAGAAGCCCAGCATGGTGCTGTTTTCCGGATGGTGGTCTTCCGTCAGATAGAACTGCGGCTTCTCGGCTTGGTCCAGATGTGTTTCTGTCATAATTCAACCTATCCAGCGAGAAGTTTCGAACGCGCATCTTCAGTCGCCGCCACGGTTTCAGCAGGGATATAGAAGTCACGTTTATAGTTGAATGTATGGCCGATTGCGGTGATCAGCAAAGCCACGAAGGAGACAATTGCCAGCCACCAGATGTGCCAGATGAGAGCGAAGGCGAGAACGACGCTGAACCCTGCAAGTATGACGCCTGCACCCGTGTTACGCGGCATATGGATGGGACGATAACCAGTAAGCGGGCGCTCGTAACCGCGGTTTTTCATGTCATACCAGCTGTCATGGTCATGAACGACTGGCGTGAAAGCGAAGTTATATTCCGGCGGCGGCGAAGAGGTTGACCACTCAAGCGTTCGACCACCCCACGGATCGCCGGTCAGGTCGCGCAATTGCTCCCGCTTCAGGAAGCTGACAACGAGCTGGATCACGAAGGACGCGATGCCGAGCGCTATGAGAAACGCGCCGAAGGCCGCAATGACAAACCATATCTGAAGCGAAGAATCTTCAAACTGACTGACGCGGCGCGTTACACCTTTGAGGCCCAGAACATAAAGCGGCATGAAGGCAAAGAAGAATCCAATCTGCCAGAACCAGAAGCTCATCTTGCCCCAAAACGGATCGAGCTTGTAGCCAAATGCTTTCGGCCACCAGTAGACCAATCCCGCCATGAGACCAAAGACGACGCCGCCGATAATCACATTATGAAAATGCGCGATGAGAAAGAGCGAATTGTGCAGCACGAAATCCGCTGGTGGTATGGCCAACATCACACCAGTCATACCGCCGATCACAAATGTCACCATGAAGCCGATGGTCCATAGCATAGGCACTTCATAGCGTATCCGTCCGCGATACATCGTGAAGAGCCAGTTGAACATCTTCGCACCCGTTGGGATGGAGATGATCATCGTCGTGATGCCGAAGAACGCATTGACTGATGCGCCGGACCCCATGGTGAAGAAGTGATGGAGCCAGACGATATAGGACAGGATCATGATGACGCAGGTCGCATAGACCATCGAAGCGTAGCCGAACAGACGCTTGCCGCAGAATGTCGCCACCACTTCCGAAAAAATACCAAAAGCCGGCAGAACAAGGATGTAAACTTCCGGGTGTCCCCAAATCCAGATGAGATTGATATACATCATCGGATTGCCACCAAGATCATTGGTGAAGAAGTTCGTCCCCACGTAACGGTCCAGTGATAGCAGAGCGAGTGTTGCTGTCAAAATCGGGAATGTCGCGACAATGAGCACATTGGTGCACAACGACGTCCAGGTGAACACAGGCATCTTCATGAATGACATGCCCGGTGCACGCATCTTGACGATCGTGGCGATGAGGTTGATGCCTGACAGGGTCGTGCCCACACCTGCCACCTGCAAGCCCCATATATAATAATCAACGCCGACATCCGGACTGTAATCAATACCGGACAGCGGTGGATAAGCCAGCCAGCCAGTACGAGCAAATTCTCCCACAAATAGCGACATCATAATGATGATGGCACCGCCAGTTGTCATCCAGAACGAGAAATTATTGAGAAACGGAAACGATACGTCGCGCGCGCCGATCTGAAGCGGCACCACATAGTTCATCAGACCAGTTACAAACGGCATTGCCATGAAGAAAATCATGATCACGCCATGGGCGGTGAATATCTGATCATAGTGGTGGGGAGGCAGATAGCCTTCATAGCCGTTGAAGGCCAATGCCTGCTGAATACGCATCATGATTGCGTCTGCAAAGCCTCGAAGCAGCATGATCAGCGCGAGAACAACATACATGATGCCGATCTTCTTGTGATCGACACTGGTGAACCACTCGTTCCAAAGATAGCCCCAAAGCTTGAAATAGGTGATCAGCCCCACGACAGCGATCCCTCCGATTGCGACCACTATGAAGGTCAGCAGGAGGATCGGTTCGTGATAGGGTATCGCCTCAAGAGTGAGACGCCCGAAAATCATACTCGTAGGACTGTTACCGCCAATCATGATAGAACATTCCCGAAGTTATATTCACGCGATCATCGCGTTTTCAATGTTTGGACCTATGTACTTGTCTGAACTCTAACTTTAACTCGTCCTAACCTGTGTCACGCCATCGACCTGAATCAACTTCAAGGCATGTTGTGCATATTATGCATGTCATGACCCTGTTCCTGATTGGTGCTCGGAGTGGTTTGAACATCCGTTGCTGCGGGTTGGGCCGCATCATTGCTATAGCGATTGTCGTGTTGAAGCTTGGCCTTATTTTCACGGCTGTCGACGCCTGCGCCACCCATCCGATCAATATGCATCATATCGCTCATGCACATCTGGCCCGGACGAACGCACATGTTGAGTATGGCTTGAAAAAGCCCGTCTTCGACCGCTCCGAAATACCGAACCGGTTCCTTGATACTTGGCTTTTCAAGCTTGAGATATGTATCCCTGTTCAGCGCGGTACCGTTCTGCTTCACCCGATTGATCCAGTTGTCGAAGCCGGAATCATCAACCCCGTGAAACTGGAAGCGCATATGGGAAAAGCCTTCACCGCTGTAATTGGATGAGAAGCCTTCATATTCACCGGCCTTGTTGATGACGGCATGAAGCCGCGTCTGCATTCCGGGCATCGCATAGATCATGCCCGCAAGTGCCGGAATATAAAAGGAATTCATGACTGACGAAGCGGTGATCTTGAAATCAATCGGCCTGTCAACGGGTGCCGCCATCTCGTTCACCGTGGCGATACCATAGTCCGGATAGAAGAACAGCCATTTCCAGTCGAGCGCCACAACCTCAACGGTTAGCGGCTTTGTTCCAGCCTCGACCGGTCGAGCGCCATCAATTCTGTCGAGAGGCCTATAGGGGTCGAGTTTGTGCGTATTGACCCAGGTGATCGCGCCCAATGCTATGATGATCAGCAGCGGCGCTGTCCAGATAACCACTTCCAATGCCGTCGAATGATGCCATTCGGGATCATATTTGGCCGCGCTGTTAGACTGCCTGTACCGCCAGGCAAAGAAAAGTGTGAGGAAAATAACCGGCACAATAATAATCAGCATCAGGATCGTCGATATGACGATGAGGTCCCGCTGCTGGGCGGCAATATCCCCGGACGGGGACATGACGACCATATTGCACCCGGCCAGCCCCAGAAGAAGCGAGGCTAGGATCGTATTTCGTATGAAACTAAAGAATGAGTCCATGTTAAACCCGACCTACATTCTGTTCCTTTAATCATGATAAGGCACAATCGCGTTTCGGGAAGACCCATTTTTCAGTTTGTGAAAATTTCGCGGCAAAGCAGCTTTTAGGCAACTATATCGGCTTTTTTTTTGCCCTGTTCCTTGATATCGTGCGCTGGTGCGACATCATAAAGCACATGATACGTTTCCCTCGGAGAGTTTCATGAGTTCGTCCGCCACGCCGACATCAACAGGTCTTGAACAAGACGCGCGACGCATCCACAGTGACGGAAAGCCCCTGTCTCCGGGCAACGTCGCCATAGGTGTCGTCATCGGTCGAACGTCCGAGTTCTTCGATTTTTTCGTCTATGGACTCGGGTCCATTCTGGTTTTCCCGAAGCTGATTTTTCCATTTGCCCCCGATCCGGTGACGGCGACTTTGATGTCGTTTGCGGTTTTCTCGCTCGCATTCATTGCGCGTCCCGTGGGTTCTTTCATCTTCATGTGGATTGATCGCGAGTACGGGCGAGGTACGAAACTGACGCTTGCCCTCGTCATCCTCGGCGGGTCAACAGCATCCATCGCATTCTTGCCCGGCTTCGAGACGATCGGATACTGGGCCGTATTTCTACTCGCGCTGTTTAGACTTGGACAGGGCTTCGCGCTCGGCGGTGCTTGGGATGGTCTGGCTTCACTGCTCAGTTTGAGCGCACCCCAGAGTAAAAGGGGCTGGTATGCAATGATACCGCAATTGGGAGCGCCTATCGGTTTTGCGCTCGCCAGTGTTCTGTTTGCTTATTTCGTGCATAACCTCAGCGAAGCGGACTTCCTCGCATGGGGCTGGCGCTATCCATTTTTTGTCGCCTTCGCAATCAATGTCGTTGCGCTATTCGCCCGTCTCCGCATCGTTGCAAGCAGCGAATTTGGCGCAGCTATGGAAGCACAGGAATTGCAACCACGGCCGGTATTTGAAATGCTGAGCAAGCATAGCACTGATGTCCTGCTCGGCGCATTTGTGCCGCTGGCGAGCTTTGCCATGTTCCATCTCGTCACGATCTTTCCGCTCAGCTGGGTTGTGCTTTCGGGCACGCAACCTGCAGAACGCTTCCTCTGGGTGCAAGTAGCTGGCGCCGCGATCGGCGTGGTCGGTATTATCCTGTCGGGCTTCGTCGCAGACCGCATTGGACGACGTAGCGAATTGATGGTTGGCGCCATTATCATCGCCATATTCAGCTTTTCCGCCCCCTTCCTGCTTGATGCAGGCAGTGCCGGACAAGATGCTTATATTCTGATCGGCTTTGGCGTATTGGGACTGACATTTGGCCAGTCTTCGGGCGCGGTGTCTTCCCGTTTCACGCAGTATTATCGCTATACCGGTGCGGCACTGACATCGGATCTTGCCTGGCTCGTCGGAGCCGCCTTTGCCCCGCTCGTCGCTCTTGGCCTTGCAACCAGCCTCGGTATTATCTTCATCGGCGGATATCTGATATCCGGTGCAATCTGCACACTGGCTGCACTCAGCCTGTCACGCGTGCTGGACCAGAACTAAGTAAATGTCGGCAAGCCAAGCTGGGTCGGCTTGCCGAATATCGTGCGTGCTTTATGCCAATGGCTTATAGGCGATCACGTCCATCTCCACCTTGGCGTCAATCATCAATGGCGACTGCACCGTGGAACGCGCTGGCGGATGATCGATAAAGTGCTTTTGAAACACCGCGTTGAAGCTGGAAAAATCGCGTGCATCATCAAGCCAGACGTTTACCTTAACCACATCAGCCAATGTGCATTCAGCAAGGGCCAGCACGTCCTTGATGTTGATGATGACCTGTTCAGTCTGGGCAACGATATTGCCCACCACCACTTCGCCGTTAAGTGTCGGAACTTGTCCAGAGACATAGACGAAATCGCCCGCACGAACCGCTTTTGCAAAGGGGCGGCGCTGTCCGCCAGCCTGATTGTCAGCGGTTTCGTAACGGATCAGCTTTTCATTGCTCATGTCTAGGCTCCTTATTCAATTGGTACTTTTGCATCGCTCACGCAGCGGTCAGGCGCTCGCCCCATTCGGAGAAATCCTGCACCAGATGCCCTGGCGAAACTTCTATATAGTTGCGTTTGGGCGGCACATAATCGAGCGGTCGCAACGGGCTCTTGATTTCTTCGCCAAGCTCCGGACGCACCAGCCCGCGCGACGACGGATCAGGAATCGGCACGGCTGCAATGAGGCGGCGTGTATAAGGGTGCTGAGGATTGCCGAAGATTGCCTCGCGTGGACCGATCTCAACGATCTCGCCCAGATACATGACAGCGACGCGATGACTGATCCGCTCCACAACAGCCATGTCATGGCTGATGAAGAGATAGGCAAGATCGTTTTCCTCTTGCAAATCGAGTAGAAGATTGGCCACTTGCGCCTTGACCGAAACATCGAGCGCCGACACCGCCTCATCCGCGACTATCAGCTTTGGCTTCAGCGCCAAGGCGCGTGCGATGGAAATTCTCTGCCTTTGGCCGCCTGAAAACTCGTGCGGAAAACGTTCAGCTACGGAAGCGGAAAGCCCTACCTGCTCCAGCAGTTCTGCAACTCGCCGTTTCGCCTCACGCTTCCCCATCATCTTATGGGCCAGAATAGGCTCAGCAATCGCCGCACCTATGCGAATACGGGGATTAAGCGAAGCAAACGGATCCTGAAAAATCATCTGCGCGCTGCGCCGCATTTCGCGCAACTGCGATGCGGCCAGTTTGGTCACGTCCTGGCCATCAATGACTATATTTCCCGATGTCGGCTGGAGCAGACGCATGACCGTTCGTCCGGTCGTCGATTTTCCGCAACCGGATTCCCCGACCAATGCGAGCGTTTCGCCGGGACGAAGATCGAACGAAACATCTTCAACGGCGTGAATGCGACCGTTCGGGAGATCAAACCGCACTACAATATTGGACGCCTGAAGAAGCGGCTTTCGGTCTTCGGACACGGGTTTTGTCTGCACACCGTCCGTGGCTTTTCCGGTTTGCGGATCAACGGATGGAAACCGCTTTGGCGCTGTCGCAGCGCCCATGGTCCCCAGACGCGGAATGGAAGCAAGCAGCGATTTGGTATAAATTTCTTTTGGTGCAACGAAGAGTTGTTCCGTGCGGCCCGTCTCGACCATGTCGCCACGGAACATGACCACAGTACGATCCGCAACCTCCGCGACGACGCCCATATCATGCGTGATGAAGAGAACGGCCATGTTCTCTTCCTGCTGTAACTCGCGAATGAGGTGCAGGATTTCGGCCTGAATTGTTACATCCAGAGCAGTCGTTGGCTCGTCGGCAATCAAAAGCCTTGGGCGACAGGCGAGCGCCATTGCAATCATAACACGCTGGCGCATGCCGCCGGAGAACTTATGCGGATATTCTTTCAGGCGGGAGCGAGCCGCAGGAATGCGGACGCGCTCCATGAGACGAACGGCTTCGTCTTCAGCCTGCTTCCAGCTCAGTTTTTGATGAAGCACCAAGGCTTCAGCCAATTGATTGCCAATCGTGAAAACCGGATTGAGCGAAGTCATCGGCTCCTGAAAAATCATTCCGATGGAGCCACCGCGCACCGAACGCATTTCGGCTTCTGATACTTGCAGGAGATCGCGCGCATCGAGTAAAATCCGGCCTTCCGACTTCGATTTTGCAGGCGGCAGCAGCCGCATGGTGGAAAGCGCGGTAACACTCTTACCCGAACCGCTTTCCCCCACGATTGCAACTGTCTCGCCAGCGTTCACATGGAAATTGATGTTGCGGATTACGGGTCGCCAACCGTCCGCTGTTTTGAACGAGGTGGTCAGGTTTTCAACTGACAGAACGGGACGAATTTCGCCGCTATGCTCTTCAAACATGATCAGCTTTCCTTTGCGAGACGCGGATCGACCAGATCGCGCAAGCCGTCGCCAACAAGTTGCAGCGAGAGGACGGAAAAGACGATGGCAAGGCCGGGGAACAGCATGAGCCAGGGTGCGTTGTTCATATATTCCCGCCCCGACGCCAACATGGTTCCCCAGGTCGGCATGTCCGCCGAAACGCCAACTCCCAGGAAGGACAGGCTTGCCTCCGCCAGCATTGCCGAAGCGAAGACGAACGTCGCCTGTACGAGAATGGGGGAGGCCAGATTGAGCAGCACGTGACGCAACAATATCTGCCAGGTGGGAAGCCCCAGCGAAATTGCAGCCTCGATATAGGGCATCTCCCGGATCACCAGTGTCGAGCCGCGCACGATACGCGCCAGACGCGGCGCATAGGTGATCCCAAGCGCGATGATAACGGTCATCAACGAAGGACCTAGTGCTGCAACAAGCGCAATCGCCAGCAGAATATCCGGAAAGGACATCATTGCGTCGAGCAGTCTGGAGATAGGCGTATCCAGCTTGCGGAAATATCCGGCTGTGACACCCAGTATGACACCCAGAACGGTTGAGATCACAACCACACCGAGGCTGACGAGCAACGAAATGCGTCCTGCATAAATGGCACGCGAGAAAATATCGCGCCCGAACTCGTCGGTGCCGAATAGATGCGTTAAGGACGGTCCGTGCAGCTTGTTGACGATCGACAGTTTGTTGGGGGCATAAGGCGCAACCCATGGCGCAAGGATCGCTGCCAGCACCACGATCAGCAGAATGATTGAGCCAAGCATGATTGCACGGTTGCCAAATAGACGACGCAAGCTCGATGCAAAGGGCAAGGAAATGGAAGCGAGCGTCACAGGCGTACCCTCGGATCTACAAGAATATAGAGCATGTCGACCACAAAATTGATCAGGACATAGATGGCGGCGACGACAAGCAGCGTGCCTTGGATAACCGGATAGTCGCGGCGCAAAACCGCCGACACCACCAGATTGCCAATGCCGGGCAGGCCGAACACAGTCTCCGTCACCACAGCGCCAGCGACCAGCATTGCAATGGAAAGGCCGATGACGGTGATGATAGGCACAAGCGCATTTTTGAACGCGTGCTTCAGGATTACGCGGCGTTCACTGGCGCCTTTTGCGCGGGCGGTGCGCACATAGTCATCCCCCAACACATCAAGCATGGCAGCGCGTGTAAAGCGGGTAATCAGTGCGGAATTAACAACCCCAAGCGCCACTGCAGGCAAAATCAGGTGATGTAATCGTTCCAGAAAGCTCGTATCCGGACCGCCATAACCTGACGCCGGAAACCAGCCATATTGCACGGCAAAAATCTGAATGAGGAGGAGGCCCAGCCAGAAACTGGGTACACTCGCTGCCACCATGGTCAGCACCACCACAGTCTGGTCAAAGAAGGTGCCTCGTTTAACTGCAGAGAAAACCCCAACGGGCAAGGCAATCAGCACTGCAATCAGTATCGAAAACAGCGTGAGGAAGAATGTGGGCTCCGCACGCGAAGCAAGGGCTTGTGTCACGGGTTGATTGAGAAAAATGGACTGACCTAGATCGCCCTGGAATATGCCCAGCACGAACTGGCCATATTGCACCAGAAGGGGCGCATCCAGCCCCATCCGTGCTCTCAAATCTGCGATGTCCTGCGGGGTCGCATCAGACCCCAGCATGACGGCAGCAGGATCGCCGGGCGTGACCCGGACAATGACGAATACAACTGTCACAACAAGGGCAAGCACGACGGCCATGCCTATCAAACGGTGCAACAGTGCCCGGACGATCCTCGACATGGTTTGCCTCACTTCTTCGGGGCTACATTCCAGAAATGCGGCCAGTAGGTTGGCGTATAACCCGAAACCCCATCCGCAACGCCGGAAAGCGCATTGAAATTACCGACCTTATAGAGCGGCGCGTCATCATAGATGACGGTCTGGATGCCTTCCCACGCCTTCTGCTTTGCTTCATCGCTCGTCGCATCCATATAGGTAGCGACGGCCTTGGCTTTCTGGTCCGACACATACCAGCCCGGATAGCTATCCGTGATGGTGTTGATGGTCGTCGGATCGCCAGGGAAATTCGAATGGGTGATGAAGATGTCCCACTGCTTCGGATCGGCGCGACGTGTCGTCAACGTAGCCCAATCGACAACCTGCATATCCACCTTGAAACCCGCTGCCTCAAGATAGGCTTTAGCCACCTCACCAATCTTGTAATGGAACTCATATTGACGGCTGGTCAAGAGCCGGATCGGCGTGCCGTCATATCCGGCATCCTTCAGGAGCTTGGCTGCTGTTTCCGGATCACCTTCGCCATAACGGGCGACACCGGCTTCAGTATGCCAGAACGAACCTTCCGGGAAAATCGAACCATCGACGCTGTAGAAGCGGTCATCGGAGAAGGCTGCGAGCATCATGTCGGACGCGTTGAGTGCAGCTTGCACCGCCTGACGCAGTTCCTTTTTGACGAGCGCGCCTTCCTTCATGTTGATATTCATGGAGGCCCAGCCGGAGTTCTTGAAGATGACCGGCTTCGCCTTGCCGCTTGTCTCAACGCGCTCATAGGCGCTGACGGGAAGCGAATCTGCGAAATCAAACTGACCGGAAATCAGCCCCTCAACGCGTGTATTCGCATCGGGAACAGGCACAAAGCGTAGTTCCTTTGCAATAGCCTCGCGCTTGCCTGCATAGTTGCTTGGCTCACCTTCCGGGGATTTATAATCATCGAAGCGCACGAGCTGCGTGTACTGATCCGGCTTGCGTTCCTTGAGCGCGTAGGGTCCGGTTCCAACGAACTTCGTCAGCGTATCGGCGATTGTCTCCGACGGGATAATAATCGACGCCTGCGAGAGCGTGGCGAGAAGCGGCGCATAACGCGACTTGAGCTTGATGATGACGGCATGGTCGCCGTCTTCGGTCAGGCTGTCCACGATGCCAGCAACCTGCTTGCCCTTGGAATTGATTTCCATCCATCGCTTCAAGGATGCAACGACGTCCTTGGAGTCAAAGTCGCTGCCGTCGTGGAACTTCACTCCTTCTCTCAGCGCAATCCGGTAAGTCAAACCATCTTCAGAGATTTCCGGCATACCGGCGGCGAGCAATGGAACCGATTTCCACTGTTCATCATAGGTGTAAAGCGTCTCAAAGATATGCTGATCAATCGTCAAAACGATATCAGTTGGAGTCTGCATCGCATCCAGCGTTGGCGGCTCGCCAATGGTCGCGATGGTGAGAATACCATCCGATGATTGCGCGAAAGCCATCGCGCTTGAACATAGAAGTGCTGCGGTGGTCGCAAGCAGGAAACGTTTCTTCATTGTAACTCCCCTTTTATAATTGAACTGACTGATGGTTCGCTGTTGTTAGTCCAGCCCTAGCGGATCGGCGGCCCGTGGCCAGAGTTCCAGACTTGCTTTCCTGTATGGTGTGACTGCCGGGTTGGTTGGATATGACGTCGGCGCCGCGATATAGACGATCTCCGATGCAATCGGCTGAAACCCGGCCTGGAAGTGGTTGGTTGACTTGACGACAAGGAAATCCTTGTTGGCAAAATCGATCCCAAGGTTAGTGAAAATATCCGGCTCATAGGTTTGGGATCGGCTGGTAATCAAAATGATATCGATCTGTGTTCCAACGGGACGGATCACCGCGACGCGCCCAAGATTGACCCGACTGTTGCGGAAACTCTGCCAGCCTGCATCCGCCACCTTTTGTATGATCACGCGCAAATCCAGCGGCTCCCCGCCCTGCCATGAAGATTTGCCACCGACGCGGATTTCCAGCTCAGCTCCCTCGCCAGCAGCATGGCAGAAGGCAACAGCAACCGGATCCCAGATGGTGGCGACAGCGAAATTGTCGAGCTTGCGCTCAAACATGCGGCGCAGAATATAGGTTGCGTCACCTGCCACGCCGCCGCCCGGATTGTCCCAGATATCGGAGATCACAACAGGACGCGACGGATCGCCGGCACGTACGTCCAGCACACGGTCGAGACCCGTTTCTGTATCGAACATCTCCATGGCTGTGAGTTTGCGCAAACGGTACAGTTCATGACCCAACTCGCGTGCAAGCTGGTCGCCTTTGGCTTTGTCATGATCGGTAACGACCACGATCCGCGTCCCCATCTCCGGCGCATCACCGGCCATGAAACCATGGATTACGGAAACGGACAGAATGCCGTTCTTCCCTTGCATGGCCACAAGCCGATCTACATAGGAACGCATCGGTTCACGATTGGTGGGATAAATAGTGATCATGCGGCAGTCGAAGGTCGAAATGACCGGCTTGATCTCGCCGCGCAGCGTCCTGAGAGCCAGATCAACGACATGTTCTCCACGCTCTTCGAAATCCGTATGCGGAAACTCAAGGAACGCTGCCATGATATCAAGATTGGACACACGCTTTGCGGTCAGGTGACTGTGCGGATCGAATTCGGCAGCGACCAGAATATCGGGACCGACGATTGCGCGCACTCGTTCCAGAAAGTCCCCTTCCGGATCATCGTAGCCCTGCGCCACCATCGCACCATGCAAACCCAGAACGACTGCATCCACAGGCAGTGCTGCTTCCAGCTCTGCCAGAATTGTATCACGCAACGTCTCATAGGTCTGGCGTTGAATGAGACCGGCAGGTTCAGCCCAGCAGGACGTGCCTTCGATAACCGTGAAACCTTCGGCTTTGCCGCGACGCCGCAAGATAGGCACAACCGATGAACACAAAGTCGGTGTTTCCGGGTGCTCGCCCGGCCCAGCATAAAAGGCAGCCTTGAATGCATCCATGTCCGTTGGAACAGGGGAAAATGTATTCGTTTCCGTAGCCATCGAGGCTGTGAATATGCGCATGTGTTGGTTCCAGGTGCACGGGTTCAGCAAGGGACGTATTATTGGGAAATGAACACGCACACGATCTCACAATCACGCGCGCTGGCTTCAAGAGTGTCTCCATGTCCTGCACACAGGGAACAGTTCACGCAGTCCGGCGACCCTGCCGGCACAACAATTGAAATCGGTCTATGAAAATGGTCTCCGCCTTGTGTTCGCCCTTGATTATTTTCTGTAATTTATTTTCTTGATAATGCGTCGAATATTGGCTGTGTCAACCGGATATCGTGACCCGGACCCATCGTCAGGCTGATGAATGAAAATTTGTGAAATTGATTTTCACGATGCCGTAGATATCTCTCAGCAAAGACAAATCGAAAATCCACGTTCATTCAAGGCCTTTGGCTCCAGGAACATCGTGTCGAACGGGATAACTTTACTTATCAGATGAAAAAAGAGCCGGAAAATCCGGCTCTTTTTTCATAAATTCTGTTCATAATTTTTGGAGTGTGCTGTCAATTCACGCCACGAACAACACGTAACTCACCAAACGGTGCCACGCGCGGCAACATTTTCAACACGAGTCACCACGCCATTACGATGAAAAACCATGCGGTCGAAAAGGTTGCTGACGACACATGTGTGGTTCGGGATGACACAGACAACGGCTCCGACCGGCGGAAATTCCTGTTTGCAGTCCGTCAGATCAACCACACCATGTTCTTCCGAAAGGGTGACAACCCGTGCGCCTTCAAACCCTTCGATGACGCCGTGATCCACAAAGCCCAGAAGATCCGATGTCAGGGCTTTGGAGCCGCAATCGAGAACCGCCCTGCCCGGAGCAGGCCGCGAAACCACAGTCGCTAGAATATGCATGGCCAGGTCGTCATGGGTGCAATGCCCTGCCCGAACCATGCTGCGGTCGTTGTAGACATACGTACCGGCACGGTGTTCGGTCGCAGATGGCACAAGATGGGCGGAATAAAGGTCCGGTGAGCCGCCATTGGAACGGATCGGACAATCTATTCCTTTCGCGGCAAGTTTTGCCATTGTCTCAACGATGAAACTCTCGACCCGATCTGCCCCACCCGCCGCCGGATAAGTTAGAATCCCGGCAAAGCGTAAGCCCGGCTGCGCTGAGATTAATTCAGCCAGCACCACTGCAGCATCAGGCGTCTGTACACCGCAACGCTTGCCGCCCGTATCACATTCCACCAGAACGGCGAGTGGTCGCTCGGTATTAAACGTCTCACCAAGTCCTTTGATCGTGACGTCGCTGTCAACTGTCACTTTCAATCCACGAATTTTCTCATTGAGCGCTTTCAGCCGCGCAAGTTTCGCTGCACCCAGAATATTATAGGTGATGAGGATGTCATCGAAACCGGCCTCGGCAAAAACCTCCGCCTCGGTGATCTTTTGGCAGTTGATGCCTTTGGCGCCCGCTTCCACCTGCTGTTGTGCAACAGAAGGAATTTTGTGCGTCTTGATGTGCGGGCGAAAAGCCTTCCCATGCTGGTCGAAATAAGCCTGCGCGCGCGCAATGTTCGCAGTCATACGATCTTCATCGATGACCGGCATTGGGGTGGGGATGTTTTCAAGTGGCGTGCCTGCTTCTGGCCAGGGGAACGTCATAGAGTGCCTCTCTCGGATGTGCGACGCGAATTTCGATGGCGGTGTATATTATTTTCTTGATTGACCGCAATTGAGAGATAATCATTAATCAGAACGCAGAAAATTTCCATAGTTATGTAATTATTTTTCAGAGTATAAACTTGGAAGATCGCCTGCCAAGCGCAGTTTGTAACCTGACCGGAGATCCCATGGACGTCATTCACGCATTGTCGGACAAGGAAGGCAGGCTTTCCGGTCTTGAGAAAAAGCTCGCTGCTGTTGTGCTTGAAAATGTCGATTTCGTCGTCAACTCCTCCATTGGAGAGCTTGCTGAGAAAGCGGGCGTATCTCCGCCGACGGTAACGCGATTTTGCAGGCGGATCGGCTGCCAGGGTTATTCCGACTTCAAGGTACAGCTGGCCAAAATCACCTATGTCGGGTTGCGCTATCTGATGCCGGAGACGGAAACCAGCACGGTAGAAGAAGTAGCGGAAGACATTATCACCAAAGCGCAGAACGCACTTTTTCAACTCCACCGCCAACTCGATTTGGTTGCCATGGAAAAGGCCGCCCATTTGCTGCGCGGGGCTGATTTCATTCAGGCCTTTGGTGCTACCGGCAACTCGGCCATGATCGCCAATGAACTCCACAACCGGTTGTTCCGCCTTGGATGTCGCATCAACGCATCAACCGATCACAGCATGAACCATATGCTTTCCGCTGCCGCCCAACCGGGAACAGTTGTCATTGGTTCATCCATCACGGGACGTGACCGTGATCTGGTGCATTGCATGAATTTGCTGCGGGCACGCGCTATTCCCACGATTGCGATAACCCAAAGCAACTCCCCCGTTGCACAGGCTTCTGACTTGGTGATCACGATCGATCTTGATGAAGGCAAGAATATCTTTCGCCCCACATCCACCCGCTACGCCTATCTGGCGACCATCGATATTCTGGCAAACATGGTTGCCTATGCTGACCGTAGTCGTTCTGCCCATGTGCTCCGACAGATCAAGGAGGAGCTTGTCCGGTCCCGCGACGGTGACGACAAACAGGTGCTGGGAGACTGATCTTTATAGTTCAGGCCGCATTTGTCATGCGGCCTGAACAGTTGTTTATGATGCGCCACCGGTGGTTAGCGTTGCGCTACCGGGCGAACCAACGGGGTTACACGACGGATCGTGACACGGCGGTTTTCCTGTTCCGGTCCGTCGGTCTTGATCTTCAGAAACCGTTCGCCGTAACCCTGAGTAACGAGATTTTCAGCCGGAATATCATAGACTTCCGTCAGCAGGCTTGCGACTGACTCTGCGCGCTTGTCGGAAAGAACGAGGTTCGATCGATCAGAGCCGACAGCATCCGTATGACCTTCAATGAAGAAAGTTTCGCCGGGGTCCTTGGAAAGAACCTTCTGCATGGCATCAGCCACTTTGCGTAGCGTCTTGGCCTGTGAAAGCGAGACTTCAGCGCTACCGGTCGCAAAGTGGATTGTGTCCAGATCGATACGACGCACCTTATCGCGCAGACGTGCAGAATGGCGCACTTCATCGATCGTGTAGACGCGTTCAACACGCTCGACAGGTGGCATGGCCAGGAAGTCATAGAAGTCACGATCACGGTCGTCTGTCACGTCGATGATGTAATCACTGACAGGGATCGTGAGGCGCATCGGTGGCAGATCGTAACCAACATCGGCGATGGCGGCACGCGGCGTATCTTCATAGTCGGGGGCATAGACCATCAGATATTCATTGCCGTCGCGGTCGATACGGGAGCGCTGCACAACATCACCATAACGGTCATAAACAGTGACCACACGGTAGCCACCGGGACGCACAATCGTTTCGCGCATGCGGCCGCGTGGCAGCTCATCATAATAGGCTTCTTCGGCATTGTGGCGCAGACGTGGGCGGTCATCGCCGCGCACAAACATCCGGTCGCCGACATCCATAACAACGCGGTTATCGACCTGCTCAAGTACCTTCACATTGCTGACGTTGTTCGTCACATTGTTGACCGTCGTGTTATTGACGACCGTGTTGTTAACAACGGTGTTGTTCACGATATTTGTGGTTTCCGGGACAACGAAAGCCGGTGCTTCGTCGACGCGCTTTCCCTTTTCCTTCAGATTGGCTTCAATCTTCTTGGGAAGATCGGCCTTGATCTGCTCGGGGATGGCGATCTGAGCGGATGCATCATCTGCGGGGGGCGGCGCCGAGGCTTCGGCTTCACGCTGCTGACCACGCTGCTTGCGACGTTGCTCGCGAGCCTGATTGCCACCGCTATTATCGGCGTCCTTGTCGCTATCGAGAATGGCGGCGCCATTTTCGACCGGTAGAACCACCGTTTCGTCGGTCTTCGATGGATCTTTCGCGATTGCTTCCTTTTCGGCAGCTGAGCGCTTGTCCACAATTGCAGGCACAGGCTCTGGCTTCTTTTCAGCTTCCTGCGGCTGCTCCACTGGTTGCTGTTCTACCGGCGACGGCTCGCGATTCTTCTTTCCATGCTGTTCTTTGACAGCTGGCTGTTCCGCAGGTTGAACGGGATTGGCTTCACCAGTCTGCGGTTCGGTCGGCTGCACTGGAGCAGGTGCAGATTCCGGCTGTGGCGCTGGCTTCTGCGCCTGTGCATCGTCGGCAGGAGCCGGCCTCTTCTTTGGGCGTTCCGCAGGCTCCTTGGCAGTCTCTTGCGATGCAGCGTTTGCATCCGGCGTCTTCGCTGCTGGCTTCCTGTGGGCAGGAACCTGTTGTTCTGGTTCAGCCTCGCCTTTCGGCGAGCTTTCTTCCGATGCAGGCTTCTTCTCTTGGGCTTGGCGCTGCGTTTCGTGCTCTGCCGCCTTCTTTTGCTCGGCCGCCTGCTTTTCAGCTTCGTCGGCAGCAGCCTTCTCCTGCTTCTGCTTCTCAGCCTGGCGTTCCGCTGCTTCCTGCTCTGCTTTCTGCTGCTGCTCAGCTTTACGCTGTGCCTGTTCTGCCGCCTTCTGCTGTGCGGCAGCTTCTTCCTCGGCCTTTTTCTGTTCAGCCGCCTGACGCTGCGTTTCCGCTTCAGCCGCCTTGCGTTCTTCAGCCTGTCTTGCAGCCTCTGCCTTTTCCGCCTGCTGCTTTTCTATTTCCTGGCGATGCGCTTCTTCCTGCTCGGCACGCTTGCGCTCTTCGGCTTGACGCTGCGCTTCTTCCTGTTCAGCCTGCTTCTGCTCCTCAGCATGACGACGCCCCTGGCCTTCCTCAGAAGGACGCTCGCCCTCTGCCTGTGGCTGTTCAACGGGCTGTTCCTGAGGGGCTCGCTCTTCGCTGTTTTCCTGTGCCACTTGATAAGGCTGCGAAAGCATATCCGCGAAAGATGGCTGTGCAAAAACACAGACCGACATCACCGGTATCGCAACAGTGGCGCGAAGCTTGGAACGAATAGACATAAATCCTTCTCCTTCTGGAAGGCAGAACTGATAAGCAAAGGGCCTGCTTCCGATTCCGCGCATGCTGGAATGCGAATAGAGGCAAATTGCGGCAACTTCACAGAAGCGTTACCTGCGTGATCATGAACCGTTGCTGAATGAGGTTTTACGCGGATTCAACCTCAAAGAGCACGGTCCCTGCACGTGCCTTCAAGGCAAGGAACCTTGTCCTAATGTGGCTTATTCATGGTCGTGAAATTGTGGGAGACTAGACTAGATCGAGGCAACAGCCGATCGGCAAATGATCTCCAACTCGAGCTTCAGGCAGAGGTCCGTTTTGTTTTTCCAGAATGGCCATTCCTCGCCATGCTTGCCGAAAAATTCTGCGCGATATCTGCAAGGGTGACGCCTTGTAATCGTGTCATAAGCAGCTGCTCTGCTTCATTGAAAACCCTTTTAAGCTTGTCGTTAACTGCTTGTTCTATAACACAACCGGGCATGTCATAGGCGGGACCAACCGCGAAAATTGATGGCTCGCCAACAGCGCGATAAATGTCAAACAAGGTCAGTTGGTCCAGCGGCCGCGCCAATGTCCAGCCACCGCCATGTCCCTTCTCGGAATGCACATAGCCCTCCTTGCGAAGCCCCGCCATCGTGCGTCGGATCACTACCGGATTGGTATCCAGCATCGATGCGATTTCTTCTGAAGTCATGGCGCCGTCGTGGTGATCCATATGGATCAACACATGCAACATGCGGGAGAGCCGGCTATCCTGCCTCATATGTTTTCACTCTTTGTATCGGCCTGAAAAGACGAGCTTGATTATCGGGTATTTCTGGCCAGAAAGCAAATTGATACAAGTGAAGTTACATGACTATTGACTCCCTCATTTCATGTAACTTATGTTGTGTCATATACGATTAAACACCGTTTTCGGAGTTCACAACGACAGTTTGACGAAGCTGCTTCGGTACGAACACCGTCAACGGCAATCAAGATGACCGGATAACAATCATGCAAAACTACGAGACCATTATCATCGGCGGTGGCCCCGCTGGACTTTCAGCAGCCCTCATTGCTGGCCGCGCACTGCGCAAAGTGCTCATCATCGATGGCGGAGAGCCCCGAAATCGAAAAGCGCCCGCCATGCACAGTTATCTTTCACGGGATGGTATCCTGCCGCAAGAATTTCGGAAGGCGTCGCGTGAAGAGCTATCACGCTATGACACCGTGACCTATCGCGAAGGTCTTGCCCAGGCCATCCGGCCAGCAGATGGAGGCTACTCAGTAGAGTTGGTCGATGGAGACGTTGTCTCTGCGCCCAAAATTCTCCTCGCCCTTGGCGTGACGGATCAGCTTCCGGCCATTGAAGGCCTTGCGGAAAACTGGGGCCGCGGCGTTCATCATTGCCCCTTCTGCGATGGCTTTGAGCATCGCGGCGAGCGTTGGGGTGTGCTTGCAGAAACAACAGCCATGCTGGATCACGCCGCATTCTTCAAGAACTGGGCGGGACGCCTGACCGTCTTCACCAATGGCGCAGACCTGCCAGCCGAGAAACTGTCAGATCTGTCACGCTCAGAGATCAGTTTGGTAACAATGCCTATCAAAGAAGTTCTTAGCGGCGATGGTCACACCATCGGTGGACTAGTGCTCGAGGATGAACGTCGAGAGGATATCCAGTCGCTATGGATAAGACCACTTCAAAGCCAAACACCCATCGTCACGGGACTGGCACTCAATTTACGCGATGATGGGGGCCTGTGGCGCAATGAGATGAATGAGACCTCAATGAAGGGAGTCTATGCTGCGGGTGATTGCGCAGCGGGGCCAATGCAGCAGGCCATTCTTGCGGCAGCCGATGGCGCACGCACGATGTTTTCGATCATACACAGTCTTGTAACTGCGCATTGAAGGCGTACAGCAACACAGGCGCGTTCGAATGAATTAAGCCCGAAGGCAACCTAACAGGATACCTTCGGGCTTGCAGAATGCCTTAGTACTTAGTCCAGCACATAGCAGGCTTTTCCTTTTCCAGGTGCCGGATCACCGAATGAATAATTGCCGCAATCGACCCCATCACGGAAAGTGCGCTCTATAAAGCGACCGTTTGCGCCATAGCGAACCCGTTTACGACCATAGAAGTCGCAATACCCGCCTTCCTTGGCGCAAGGCCTCCAATCCCGATCCCGGTCATCGTAACGATCTGGTCGGCCCCGGTGATCGGGACGGTCGGGGCGACCGTCTCGGTAGTCGCGATCACGGACAACGAAAGAGCAGCTTTTCTTTTTGCCCGGTGCCGGGTCGTCAAAAACACGGTTCGAGCACGTCACTTCCGGGCGATCGATGAAACGGGACGTGTTGCGCCCGCCTGTTCCATAGACAACTTCAGCCGGGTAAGGCAGTCGGCAAATGCCGCCCTCACTAGCACAACGCTGCAACTCTGCTGCGGAAGCGGTCGTTGCGAGCATTGGCGAAAGCATTGCCATCACGCCGCCGAGACAAAGCGATGCAACCGTCGTCTTAACTACAGATATCATTCTTGGTCCCTCCATATTGCCGGACTATGCTTTAATTCCAGATGTTTGAATAGAGGATGAATGAAGTCAAACGCGCCGCATTTAAGATGATCACATCGCCAGATCGAGCGAACCGTTTACGGCACCAAAACAGAAAAAGCCCCGCAAATGCGGGGCTATCTTGAAAAGACGAGAGCTCAGTTCGCTTAGCTCTTCGGGCTCAAATCCATGGAGAACCACTTTTCCGACATCTTGGCGAGCGTGCCATCTGCCCGCATTTCGCCCAGCGCCTTGTCGAGCTTGGCTTTCAGTTCTGGCTCTTCCTTGCGCAGGCCGATACAGACACTGGTTGCCTGAATGCCACCAACCAGAAGCGGCCCGGTGATCTTCAGCCTGCCATTGCTCTTCTCAGCGCGGTCACGTGCGAAAACCACATTATCGTACTGACCGTCAACGCGGCCGGATTCGAGATCCAGCTTGACCTGTTCCGATCCCTTATAGGTGCGGACCTGAACGGCATCACCGAAGTTCTGTTCGACAAACTGCAACTGGCTGGTCGAAAGCGAAGCACCAATTGTCTTGCCTTTCAACGCTTCCTTGAGATCAGCAATCGCCTTTTTGCCTTCCTCGGCATCCGTGGAAAGGCTTTCACCCGTGTGCGGCAGATTGGCCAAAGGACCATCGGCTGGCACCAGGAACGTATTCGGCGTAATCACGTAAGGATCGGAGAAATCGATCACCTTGCGACGCTCCGGGTTTGGCCCCATCGTCAGTACTACGTCAAATTTACCAGCGAGCAGCGACGGAATCTGGCTGTCCCAATCCTGCGCAACAATATTGCATTCAAGCTCGGCGCGTTTGCAGACTTCTTTGATGACATCAAGGTCAAGGCCCTGAAGCTCTCCGCCCGGGCTTGTCAGGTTGAAAGGCGGAAAGGCGCCCTCGACACCAACGGTCACAGCTTTCCAATCTTTCGCCAAAACGCTGCCGCTATAAAGTATCGACAAAGTGCAAAGGCCAATGGCCGCAATTTTCTTCAGCATAGTTCCCTCATGCTTATTTGTGTTTTCTATCTGCAATGCGGGCGGCGGTTACGCGCTTTTCTTTGCCCGGTTGCAAAGAGTTTGGACCCACTGACCAGTGATGAAAAGCGGAATTTGGTTCATATATATGAACTTTGTTCTGCTTTATGAAAGCCGTGCATGACCATCACACGTAAACACACCCGGCCCGAAAATCGGGCCAAGGTTAGTTTCAGCTGCACCGCAAAGCTCTAACTATCAACCATTTAGCTTGGCATAGCGCGCAATATCCGCGTGGGTCGCAAACCATATATCCTTATGGGTGCGAATATGCGCAATCAGCTCTTTCAGTATCCAGATTCTCGAACGGTGCCCGATGATATCCGGATGCATGGTCAGCTGGAAAATGCCGCCTTCTTCATAGGCTGCATCAAACTCCCGGAGAAATATCTGGAGAATATCGTGCGGTGCGATCTGCGGGCGCAACCCGCCCCAACGGTCCATGACGAGATAGGCTGCATCATCCCGAATCCACTCCACAGGCAGTTCGGTGACACCACACGGCTCGCCATTAAGCAAAAGCTCGTAGCAATCTACATCCGCCATAAGCGATGAATCATAGATCAATCCCATTTCAGAAGTGATCTGCAATGTGTTGTCGCTGAAGTCCCAGGACGGCGTACGAATGCCGACCGGGCGAACACCGGTGATCTTTTCCAGCGCATCAGCGGCACGATGTTGAAGATCGCGCTCTGTTTCACCGTCAAGCAATGTGTTGCGCTCGTGTATCCAGCCATGAAGGGCAATTTCGTGCCCCTCGCCGATCAGGGCGCGTTGTTCATCAGGATAGTGCATGGCCGAAATGGCAGGCACGAAGAATGTGGCCGGGATGTTATCGCGGCGCAGAATTTCGCGGATACGCGGGATTCCCTGCCTTGGGCCAAACTGCCCCTGCGACAAAGCCGAAATCGATTTTCCGCCATCACGCAGTTCAAACGTGTCATGGTCTGAATCGAAGGACAGCGCGACGGTACATCGAGCGCCGCCTTGCCATGAAGACGGTTTGAAACTGCGGCCAGCGCGGGCGCGGTTCATGATGGTTTGAAGCCGTTCTTCAGACCATGTCCAGGTTGGAACAGGCGCGTCGGTTGTCATGATGTCGGCCCTCCACTGACCGATAATGTCTGCCCGGTGATCCAGCTTGCAAAGGGAGATGCGAGAAAGAGCACAGCATTCGAAATGTCTTCGGGCAGCCCGATACGACGCAACGGAATTTCGTTGATCATTGCGGCCTGCCCCTCATCACCATAGGAAGCCCACTGACGCTCATAGTCAGGGCTGGTGCGCAAAAAGCCGGGAGCAACGGCATTGACGTTGATCCCGAACGGTCCAAGCTCGTGCCCCAGCTGGCGGGCAAGACTGATCAGCGCAGCCTTTGCACTCGCATAGGCCTGAATGCCCGTGAGGCTAACGCCAAGACCGGCACCACTGGAAATGAAGACCATTTTGCCCGTGCCCCGCCGCTTCATGGCCGGGACAAGTGCCCGGGCGACCAGAAATGCCCCGCGCACATTAATATCGTAGATGCGATCCCAATCGGCGGCCGGAACATTTTCCACCGGGCGCTTCTTCTGTCCGAGGACACCACCGGCAACATGGACGAAAATATCGAACCCGCCATTGGCCTCTTCGACCGCCGCCAATGCGGCTATCGCGGCTTCATCAGTCACATCCAGATGCACGGTTCTGATCGAGCCGCCACGCCCGGGCTGTGCCTCACGGGCCAATTCTGCCAGTTCATCATCCAGAACGTCTGTAGCAGTGACGATTGCACCGTCCGCAGCAAATGCCTCGCAGATAGCCCGTCCGATTCCCCTGGCGGCCCCGGTTACCAGGACCCGCTTTTCTTTGAATTCTATGTCCATATTATTGCTTGTCTGCTGTTGTTGGTTTGTATCCAAGGCGTGCGCTCAACTCCGCCGCGTGCTTGACGACAGCGTCGACCATGCGCTGACGGCATGCGGTAAAGCGCGATGAGATGGTGGCCATATTGAGCGTTGCAATCACGTCTCCGCTGGCATCGAAAACCGGAGCCGCGACGCCGGACCCACCGACAACCGCCTCTTCATCACAGATTGCAAAGCCGTCCTCGCGGGCAGCTTCAATGATACGGCGTATCTGTACGCGATCGATCACGGTCTTATCCGTCAAAGGAACGATCCGCTCTTTGGCTAGATAGGTAGATGTCTTTTCCTGCTGCCAATGCGCCAGAAGAATCCTGCCCATTGCCGTGCAATAGGCAGGATCAGACCCTGTCAGATCGGAATCAAAGCGGACCGCCTGATGACTGACGCTCTTGGCGAGGAGCTTAACCCGCCCATCCTTGCGGCGTGTGCCGAGAAAGACGGTTTCGCCTTCACTGTCACGCATGGCATCCATGATCGGCTGGGCCGTCGCGATCAGATAGGCATCGCTGCCGCTTGACCAGCCCGGTCCATCACGAAACGCCTCATGGATGCGATAGGACTCGGTATCGTCCCGCACGACATATGCCCGAGCCACCAAGGTAGCCAGCAGATTGAACGTGCTGCTTTTGGGATAACCAAGCTCAGCGACAATTGCTTTGAGCGTCACAGGCTTATGCGCACGACCGAGGAATTCGAGGATCTCGAGAACCCGAACGGCCGACTTAACTTCACCACTGTTTTCAATGTTCATATATGTGAACCAAATTCCTATTGTGGAATAATGTGGCAGACATACGATCAAGTGGCAATACAAAAAGGAGCGCATCTGGAAATGAACTCAAAAAACAAGGTTGCCATTGTTACCGGCGGGGCAAGAGGCATCGGAAAGGCTTGCGCTCTCGATCTGGCGCGTGCGGGCTATGACATTGCGCTGGTTGATCTGCTGGAAGTGGAACTGGCGGCAACCGCAACAGAAATCGAAGGCCTCGGCGTCAAGGCAATCTCCTGCGTGGCAGATGTTTCCAGCCACAAGCGGGCTGGTGAAGTCGTTGCGCAAACCGTTGAAACCTTTGGCCGTCTTGACTTTCTGCTCAACAATGCAGGCCGTTCTGCCCCGGTTGGCATTCTCGACATTTCGGAAGATGAGTTCGATCGTGCGATCGCCATCAACCTGAAAAGCTGCTTCAATTATATCCAGCATTCGGCGCCACATATGCTGAAACAGGGCGGAGGCCGCATTGTTTCCATGTCGTCGCTCAATGCACTTTCCGGTGGCGTGACCGCAGCCGTGAGCAAATTCGCCTATGCCGCTGCAAAAGCTGGCATTCTCGGCATGACACGCTCGCTCGCCAAGGAACTTGGCCCGAATATCGCCGTCAATGCGATCTGCCCCGGCGTCATCCGCACCGAGATTGACACGAATGTTACCGAACGTGCCGATGAAGTCATCAAGGGCATCGCGCTCGGTCGCCTTGGCTGCGCTGACGATGTCGCGCGCCTTGTCACTTTCCTTGCCACGTCCGAACCGTGCTTCATCACCGGTCAGGCATTCACGGTTGATGGCTTTCAATTCAATGTTTGACATGAACGCAGAAGGGGGTAATCAGCACCACTTCAGATTACTCCCTTCGACGGGATTGCGCTGAAAAGCGCAATCCCGAACATAAGGGCCGACAATAACGGACCCCAATACAATGGGAGCCAGACGATGGAGGATCGAGCTATGGCGAAGAACCATCACGATATCTGGGATATTGTGGACGGCAAAAGTGCCGCTTATTTCGAACTCAGCGACACGGTTTGGGATCATCCTGAGACCAATTATGAAGAATATGAGTCCAGCGCTGCTCATGCTGCAATGCTTGAAGCCGAAGGATTTCGCGTCACGCGCGGCATCGCAGGACTGCCGACCGCCGTTATGGGCGAAGCAGGTGACGAAGGTCCGGTCATTGCCATTCTCGGTGAATTCGACGCCCTTCCCGGCTTGAGCCAGATCGCGGGCATTGCAGAAGAACAGCCTATTGAGGCAGGTGGGCACGGCCATGGCTGCGGTCATAATCTGCTTGGCGCCGGTTCACTTCTGGCGGCCGCCGCAGTGAAGCAATATCTGGAAACGCATGGAATCAAGGGCCGCGTGCGCTATTACGGCTGCCCGGCAGAAGAAGGCGGCTCGGCCAAGGGCTTCATGGTTCGTGAAGGCCTGTTTGACGATGTCGACATTGCCTTTTGCTGGCACCCGGCACCTTTCGCGGGCGTCAACGACCCTGTGTCACTGGCCTGCAACGAAATTAGCTTTCATTTCTCCGGTCGTGCGGCTCACGCCGCGTCCGCTCCCCATTTGGGGCGCAGCGCTCTCGACGCCGTTGAGCTGATGAATGTCGGCGTTAATTACATGCGCGAGCATATGCCATCAACGGCCCGCATTCACTACGCCGTAACGGATACGGGCGGTTTCGCACCCAATGTCGTGCAGGCCAAGGCGAGCGTTCGTTATCTGATCCGTGCGCTGAGCCTGCCCGTCATGCAGACCTTGCTTGAACGGGTCAAGAAAATTGCTGACGGCGCGGCGCTCATGACAGAAACGACGGTGCGCAGCGAAATCGTTAGCGGCGACGCCAATCTGATCGGCAACAAGCCGCTGGAACAGCTTATGCAGCGCGAGCTGGAGCGTCTGGGACCACCCGTGTTCGACGCTAAAGATCAGGAAATGGCACAGCGTTTTCAGGCCACGTTGACCAAGGAAGACATTTCTGACGCATTTCGCCGTTTCGGCGTCGAACCGAAGGAGGGCCTTGCCCTTTGTGAGGATGTTTATGAACCCTATAAGGGAGACAATTCGCTCGTTGGTTCGACAGACGTCGGCAGCGTGAGCTGGGTTGTCCCCACCGTGCAAATGCGTGGCGCTACCTGCGCTATTGGCACGCCGCTCCATTCGTGGCAAATGGTGGCGCAGGGTAAATTATCGACTGCTCATAAAGGAATGGCTCATGCCGCAAAGGTCATGGGAAGCACGGCCGTGGAACTGTTTTTGCATCCAGAACGGATTGTAGAAGCCAAACAGGACCACGTGAAAAGGCTGAATGGCGACGTTTTCGTCAATCCTATTCCCGACAGCGTGCAACCTGCCCTGCCCGTCGCAGCGAAATGAAAGACGGCCAATGCAGCCGCCGGAAAGTGAAATGAAGTTCAATCGCTCCTTCAAGAATTGGCCTGAAGCATCATGAAGGCTTTTTTCGATATTTTAAGCTTCGGCCCCGATGGCTGGGGCTATGTTCTCGTGATGGCGTCTCTGGTAACGGTCTCGCTGGCCGTCGTCGGCTTTCTGCTTGGCGCAACGATTGGTGTTTTTGCTGCATGGGCAAAGATTTCCGGCGGACGCACACTGCGCGGCATTGCTGATGGCTATACCACCATCATTCGCGGCATCCCCGATCTTCTGGTGATCTACCTGTTCTATTTTGGCGGCAGCGCCGCCATCACAGCGCTCGGCAAGTTCTTCGGCGCACAGGGTTTCATCGGTTTCCCCGCTTTTCTGGCTGGCGTTCTGGCAATTGGCATTTCCTGCGGCGCACATCATACGGAAGTGTTTCGTGGTGCGTTTCGAGCCGTCTCCAAGGGAGAGCTTGAAGCGGCATCTGCCTGCGGCATGGGCCAGGCACTGAAGTTTCGCCGCATTATCGCGCCGCTGGCCCTGCGGCATGCGCTGCCCGGACTTGGCAATGTCTGGCAGGTTGCCTTGAAGGAATCTGCGCTGATATCCGTCGTTGGTGTGGTCGATATTCTGCGTCAGGCACAGATTGGCGCAGGCTCTACGGGCTTGCCCTTCAACTTCTTCCTGATCGCTGGCGCTCTCTATCTGCTGATTTCCTCCGTTTCCGGCGGCATACTGCAAGCTGCTGAACGTCACTTCTCGCGCGGCGTCAGGAGGGCAAAATGAACCTTCAATTCTATACAGAATCCTTTCTGGCAATGATGGCCGGCGTGCCGCTGACGCTTCAGCTTGCGGCCATCTCCATCGTGTGCGGCGCAATTCTTGCACTGCTCTTTGCCATGATGCGTCTGTCGGGAATAAGCGTCCTCGACAGGATTGCCCGGCTCTACGTCTTCGTGTTCCGCGGCACCCCGCTTCTGGTGCAGATCTTCATCATCTATTATGGCCTCAGCCAGTTTTCGACGATCCGCTATTCGTTCCTTTGGCCCGTTCTCCGTGAACCATATTGGTGCGCGATCATCGCGCTGACGCTGAACAATGCAGCCTATGCCAGCGAGATCATTCGCGGCGGCCTCTTGTCGGTGCCGCACGGCCAGATCGAGGCGGCAAAAGCCTGTGGTATGTCGCGTTTTACCTGCTTCCGCAGAGTAGTGATGCCGCTTGCCATCCGTCAGGCGCTGCCCGGCTACGGCAATGAAATGATCTCGATGATCAAGGCGACCTCGCTTGCCTCCATCATCACGCTCATGGAAGTCACCGGTATTGCAGCCAAGCTCATTGCCGAAAGCTACCGCGTGATTGAGGTGTTCGTGATTGCGGGCGCCATCTATCTGGCTATCAATTTCGTTCTGACACGCTTGCTCCTGATCGCCGAATACAGGCTCACGCCCTATTTGCGCCAGCCAGCCGTCAGCATCTCCACCGAAGGAAAAACATCGTGAGTAAAGCCATCTCTCCTAACGCACCGGTGGCGCTAAAAGTCGAAAACCTGCGTAAAAGCTTTGGCGCGAATGAAGTGCTGAAGGGCATTTCGCTTGAAGCGCGCGAAGGTGAAGTCATTTCTATCCTCGGCTCTTCGGGGTCGGGAAAATCCACTTTGCTGCGCTGCATCAACCTTCTGGAAATTCCAACATCCGGCACCGTGACCGTTTCCGGTGAGACTATCCGGATGGCCAAGAATTCCAAGGGCGAAGCCTATCCCGCCGACAAGAAGCAGGTCTCCCGGATCCGCTCTGAACTGGGCATGGTTTTTCAAGGCTTCAATCTGTGGTCGCACAAGACCATTCTTGAAAACATCATCGAAGCGCCGATCTATGTTCAAGGTCGGCAGCGCGCGGAATGCATTGCAGAAGCCGAAGCGCTACTCGCCAAGGTTGGCATCGCCGACAAGCGCGACTTCTACCCGTCGCATCTCTCCGGCGGTCAGCAACAGCGCGCCGCCATTGCACGCGCGCTGGCGATGAAGCCAAAGGTCATGCTGTTTGACGAACCGACCTCCGCGCTTGATCCCGAACTCGTCGGCGAAGTGCTGCGTGTTATGCGCGGCTTGGCCGAAGAAGGCCGCACCATGCTTGTCGTCACCCACGAAATGGGCTTTGCACGCGACGTGTCGAACCGGGTCGTCTTCGTCCATCAAGGGCTCGTTGAAGAAGACGGTGCGCCCGAAGATGTGTTCACAAACTCCAAATCAGAGCGTTTTCGCAAGTTTATCAGCCACGAAAACGCTGGCTGATTATTTCAAACGTCACTGATTTATGCCAAAAGACCGCTCAGCACTTAACTACAGTAAGGTAATTAAGATGAAGACCAAGGGATTGTTCAAAGCCCTTCTCGTTTCGGCCCTCGTTGTCACCGCTGCTTCGGCCCATGCCGAAGAGAAGAAGTGGACCAAGATCACCATCGCAACTGAAGGCGCTTTCCGTCCGTATAATTTCACCAAGCCAGACGGCACGCTGGACGGCTATGAAATCGAACTGAGCAAAGACCTCTGCGCCCGCATGAAGGTTGAGTGCACCATGATTGCACAGCCTTTCGACGGCATCATCCCGGCCTTGAATGCAGGCAAGTTCGACGCAATCATGGCTGGCCTTACCGCTACGCCGAAGCGCGAAGAAACCATCGACTTTTCCGTCTCTTATGGCTTGACCCCGCAGACCTTCGCCACGCTGAAGGATAGCCCATTCGCCAAGCTGCCGCATACAGGCGAAACGCTCTATCTGGCCAAGGACGAAGCCGCTGCTCAGAAGGCCATTGACGACGTCAAGGCTGAAATCAAGGGCCGCACCATCGGTGTACAGACTGCCTCGCTCGGCCTGTCGCTGCTCGACAAGTATTTCAAGGATTCTGCCGATATCCGCGAATACAAGACCACCGATCAGCATGACCTCGACCTCAAGTCGGGCCGCGTTGATCTCGTCGTCGCTTCGCTGGCTTATCTCAGCGATGCCGCCAAGAAGCCAGGCAACGAAGATATCGTCATGACCGGTCCTTTCTTTAAGGGCGGCATTCTGGGTCGCGGCGTTGCTGTTGGTCTTCGCAAGAACGAACCTGAACTTCAGAAGATGTTCAATGAAGCCATTGAAGCCGCCAAGGCTGATGGCACCATCAAGCGCCTCTCCGAAAAGTGGTTCGGCTTCGACGTGACGCCGTAATCGGTTCCTCCGCAATATTATGAAAAGGCCGCCTCAAGGGCGGCCTTTTTTATGTCATGACGCCAATTGATCAGGCGCCGTATTTCGACTCCACCGGCCAGACCGACTGAAGCTTTTCACCACCCAGAATACGGTCACGAGCCGAAGCTTCATTTGCGCCCAGCTTGTCGGC
The DNA here is from genome assembly GCF_014138065.1 of Ochrobactrum sp. P6BSIII. Lineage (NCBI taxonomy): Bacteria > Pseudomonadati > Pseudomonadota > Alphaproteobacteria > Hyphomicrobiales > Brucellaceae > Ochrobactrum > Ochrobactrum sp. P6BSIII. The sequence continues at coordinate 202,810 of NZ_JACGXB010000007.1, forward strand.
CTGATCAGCGACTGCTGCAACCATGGCCTTGGGGATGACGACAACGCCATCGATATCCGCGAAGATGACGTCGCCCGGCATGATCTTCACGCCGGTGATTTCGATTGGAACTTGCGAGAGCTTCGGTTCCATCTTGCCGGATACCGAAACCGGAGACCGTGCACGACCGAAAAGCGGATAGCCGAGATGGCGAACCTGCGCGATATCACGCACCGTTCCGTTGACGATCGTAGCCGCAGCGCCCCGCGTTTTCGCGCCTGTGCTCATCAGCTCTCCCGAGCAGGAACCCTGCGCGCAAGATGCATCGACGACAACAATGCCACCCTTCGGCGCGTTGTCGATGGCGTTGTGATAGACATCCTGCGGCTGATTGCGACGTTCGCTTGGCGCAAACTGCACCGTGACTGCTGGACCGCAGACCACTTCGCCCGGCTTCAATTCACCCTGTAACGATATACCGTCCAGATAACCCCAGCCGCCGAGTTGTTCCAGGCTGTCATGGACATCGCCGGAATACCATTTCGAAAGACGTTCGATCGACGCCCAGTCAGTATCGGAATAATCGAAATTGCTCATTTGGTTTTGACCTTGTTCTTAAGATTTGAATTGTCCAGCGCCACCTTGAGATAGCGCGAACTTTCATCGATCTGTCTGCGAATGGATTGCCGGGCGGTCTCGGGTTCTCTGGCCTTGATGAGGTTATAAATTTCCTCATGCTCGGCAAACCCGTCCTCCAGCGACTTGTTCGGCACGCGGCTCGTGACCCGGATGACGTCGATGATAATCGAGAAAAGATTGTCATAGACGACATTGAGGATCTCGTTGCCCACGGAATGCACGAGCCCGAGATGAAAAGCGGCGTCACTGTCGGTAAAACGGGCCATGTCATTGGCGTCAGCCGCAGCCCGCATACTGGCAAGCGCCTCGTCCACTTCCGGCGTCATCACCAAGTCCTCCGAACTCAGTCGCGTCACGACTTCAGTCTCGATGATCCGGCGCACATCCATCAGCTGGACGAGATAGTCGGAATTATTGGCAAAGAGCTGTTTGACAGTCGTTGCAAGCGAACCGAGAAATTCTCCGACATCGTCACGCACAACAAGCGCTCTTTCACCGTGCTTGCGGCGAACAAGACCCTTTGTTTCGAGAATTTGAAGCGCTTCACGAACAGATCGCGTGCTTACATTGAATTCACGCGCCATTGCGGCTTCGGCAGGCAGACGATCGCCAATCTTGAGTTTGCCGGAAAGAATTTGTGCTTCCAGCGCCTCAACGACGGAGACGTGCAGCTTGTCACGATCAGGTAACGCGCGCCTCGTCAGATATCGATTGTCTGCCTGTTCTGTCACCATGCCGTAAAGCCTCCATCGACGACGACATTCGAGCCTGTCATATATGACGAGGCATCGGATGCCAGAAACTGTATCACGCCATTATATTCATCGATCTCTGCTTGTCGGTTCATCGGCACGCGTTCGAGAAACGCATCCACAAATTCCTTGTCGAAGTTTGCGGTTTTCACGCCACCGAATGAAATCAGGTTCACCCGGACATTCTTGGTTCCCCAATAGGTGCCAAGATAACGGGTCAAGTTGACAAGGCCGGATTTGGAAGCCGCATAGGAGACGGCCTTGATGAAAGGCTCGCCATCTCGTGCCTCGCGATACGCGTAGAGCGCCTGATTGGGCGACACGATGCCGTAGATCGAACCGACATTGATGATGCTGCCGCGTCTGGCATCAGCCATCTTCGAGCCGATGACCTGACAGCACAGCATCACACCCGTCAGATTGGTCTCGATGATCTCGTTCCAGTATTTCTGCGGGTAGATTTCAAATGGACTGTTCTGGTCTGCCGAACCCGAGGGCTTTGAATCGATGCCTGCATTATTGACCAGAATATGCGGCACGCCCCAATCGGCGATGAGCTGTTCGGTTGCCTGCTCAAGGCTGGCCTTGTCCGTAACGCTCGCGACATAAACGCGAATGTTCTTCGTCAAGCCCGGAAACTTCGCTTCAAGATCGGCAGCGTCGATTGCCCGGCGACTGAAGATCGCGACCTTGGCGCCAGATTCCGCGAGCGATTTGCTGAACTGCGTTCCAAGCTGCCCCAACCCGCCGGTCACAATGGCAATCTTGTCTCTTACACTGAACTTGTCTGTCATCATTTCGTTCCTGCACCTTAGAACTCGTTTCGATCTGATCGGACCAGATCGGCGCTCAAAATGTTTGTTTTAACGCGCATCTTTTCCGAAAGCCGTTTCACACTTTTCGGGATGCGCTCTCATCTACTGGTTTCGGGATCGTCCAAGTTCTCAAGAGCAAGGTTCCGTTCCATCAGTATCAAGACCAACGCCGTGGCGGGTCGAGGTTCTCACCGCCCGCCACGACAGCTTCGTCACGACCGAGGCAAATCACCGGCCAGCAGCTTCTGCGGGTCCAGACGAGCGCCGTGGTATTTTTCGTAAATGTCGATCAACTTGCCATTGTCGAGATTGGTCTTGATCCAGGCGTCAATCCATTCCTTGAGCTTTGGCTCGTTCTTGCGAAGCGCAATGCCGAGCGGATAAGCCTTGGCGACAAATTTCTCTTCGAGGTCGAGCTTGGGATTGGCCTTGATCAACTCGGTCAGAAGCGGGCGGGACGTTGCATAGATTGCAATCTGGCCGCTGGTGACTGCCGCGCTCGATGTTGGGTCATCTTCAAACCGCACGATCTGGACGCCGGAAACATCCGCCGTCTTTTCCGTCAGATTGGTATCGTTGACCGTACCGCGTGTGACGGCGACCGACGCATTTGCCAGATCCGCATAGGACTTCACGTTTGCTTCTTTGGGAGCTGCAACGACGATTGCGGTTTCTGCATAAGGAATGCTGAAATCCACCACCTCAAGCCGCTCCTTTGTTATCGATAGCGTCGACACGGCCAGATCAGCCTTGCCCGAAACCAGGAAGGGAATACGTCCCGAGGTTGGAACCGTCAGGAACTCAATATCCACGCCCATGTCTTTGGCGAGCAACTGCGCCGTTTCGACTTCGGAGCCTGTTGGCTGGAACTTCGCATCGCGCATCGCATAAGGCGGGTTGCCCAGATCAATAGCGACTTGCAGCTTGCCACGCTGGCGGATCGTATCCAGCTGATCGGCAAAGGACGGCTGCGCCATCATGGCAGCCATGCCGATGCCAAGACCCATCATCGCCAGAAATTTTCTCTTGTTCAGAATAGTCATATTTCCTCCTCCTGTTGTTGATGGTGTCGCTCCTCATCGACACCACATGCTTTGATTGGATGGTTAATGATGCGCGCCAACAAAGCTGCGCAATTCAGGTGTTTGCGGGCTGGTCAGAATTGCTGGCCCACCTTGCTCGCAAATCAGGCCCTGATGCATGAAGACAACCTTGTCCGCCACGCGCTTGGCAAAATCCATTTCGTGGGTGACGAGCAGCATTGTCATGCCATTTCTGGCAAGATCCTCGATGACCTTTAGCACTTCGCCGGTCAGTTCCGGATCGAGCGCCGAGGTAACCTCGTCGAACAGCATGACCTTCGGCTTCATGGCCAGTGATCGGGCAATAGCCACGCGCTGCTGTTGCCCGCCGGACAATTGTTCGGGATAGGAATCGATCTTTTCCGCCAGTCCAACCTGCCGCAGAACCGTCTCGGCTATTTCCCGCGCGGCTGGTCTTGTCAGTTTCTTGACCCAGCGCAGCGCCAGAGTGATGTTTTGTTCAACCGTCAGATGGGGAAACAGATTGTAACTCTGGAAGACAATGCCCACATCCTGTCGGAGCGCGCGCAGATTGATATGGGGATCACTGACACGGTGATCACAAACCCAGATATCTCCGCTATTGACGGTTTCGAGCCGGTCGACACAGCGAAGCGCTGTGCTTTTACCGGAACCACTTCGGCCGATCAGAGCAACAACCTGCCCCTTCTCAATTTCGAGATTGATACCTCTGAGCACCGGCAGCGAGCCATAGCTTTTATGAACGTCAACAAACTTAACGACGGCTGACACTGTACATCCTCTCGAATTTCCGGCTGGCCGCTGAGAGCGGGAAGCAAATGCAAAAGTAGAAGAATGCGATCACGAGATAGGTCGTGAAGGGCTGGAACGTCGAAGCGTTGATTTCCTTACCGATATAGGTCATCTCGGCCATGCCGATGATCGATGCGAGCGATGTGTTCTTAACGATCTGGACCATGAAGCCGACTGTTGGCGGCGTCGCGATGCGAATGGCCTGGGGCATGATGACGAGGAACAGCCCCTGCAATCCAGTCAGGGCCAGACAATCGGATGCTTCCCACTGCGTGCGCGGCACGGATTGCAGACTGCCGCGCCAGATAGCGCCAAGGAAGGCGCTGGCGAAGATCGTCATCGCAACGCTAGCCGCAAAAAGCGACGAAACTTCAATACCGAAGACCGGCAAACCGAAGTAAACGATGAACATCAGGATCAGAACCGGTGTGCCCTGCACCAGAACAATATAACCATCGACCAGAGCAACCAGAGCCTTGTTCTTTGCTATTCCAGCCAGCGCCACGGCAAAGCCAAGCAGGCCGCCGAATATGAAGGCAATGATGGAGAGCAAAACTGTCCAGACCAAGCCTTGAAGCAGAACTTCGATGTGAATCCAGGAGAAATTCGTAAACATCCCGACCTCCTAAAGATTGGTGCCAAGACGGCGTTTGCGTGGAAACAACGCCAACCCCAGAAGCTTGAACAGCCCCCGCATCAATAGGGAAAGGACGAGATAGATGACCAGAATGACGAGATAGACTTCGAAAGAACGAAAGGTCATCGACTGGATTCTGGACGCAGCTCCGGTCAGCTCTTCAGCCGATATCTGCGATGCCACACTTGTTGCCAGCATCAACAGCACATACTGACTGACGAGAGCGGGATAGACCTTCTCAAGTGCTGGCGGCAGCATAATCCCTGCAAGCATTTGCAGCCGGGACAGCCCCAACGTGTCAGCAGCTTCCAGCTGGCCGGGGTGAATGGCCTGCAAGCCTGCACGAATGATCTCGCTGGAATAGGCGCCGACATTGATGGTCAGGCCGATTAGCGCCGAGGTCTGGGCGGAAAATTTGACGCCCATGGAGGACAGTCCGAAATAGACCAAAAACAGCTGCACGAGCAGAGGTGTATTGCGGATCGCCTCAACATAGATCGCCACGAGAATGCGCAGGAACTTGTATTTGCTGATGCTGGCAACCGCACAGATCGTACCCAGCACGAAGCCCAGCGCCGTGACGATCAGGGACATCTGGATCGTCGCCAGAGTGCCTTTTAGCAGCAGCGGCCAGTATTGAGCCAAGAAGCTGAAACTGAACTCGTAACTCATAGAGACTTCACCAGTTCGGGCGAAGAACCCTGCAAGGCACAAGTCCGTTCCTGATCAACGCCCAACCACAGACAGGCGGATGCTCCGCCTGAAACACAGCCGCACGCAATCACGCAATCGAAGATTGCCGTGTACAATCCAGTCACAAATATTTCCTCCCAAGCTCGATGTGCTCCACCCTGGTAAGGGTCTCCTCGAAGCGACATCTGCTCAATTTCAATCAAGCTAATTCCAACTTATGACATATGTCAAGATCGTGGATGGATTTCTTTGCTATGGGGATGAAACTTGCATTTTCACCCGAAGCTTGTTCCGCTTTTGGTCGAGAAAACGCCGTGTGCGCCATAGGCAGGCGGTACAAAAGCGAACCAACCGGGTAATAACCGGTTGGCTTACTTTGCTAACAACTTATTGAAATAATTTAGTAAAGGCGTATCCGCCATCAATCACAACGGCTACGGAGGAAAAAGAACTATCGCCCGTTTACCGGTCATACCCGTTCAGGCGAGCGCCGCACTCAAATCATGGGAGAGATCATTGATTTCCCGCAGGTCCAGCTCGGATTCCACATGTTCAAGGTGGTGCGCCATCAGATCGGCGGCCTTTGTGACGTCGCCATGCAGAATCGCTTCCACAATCTCCGCGTGTTCATCAGGCCCACAGTTGAAGCGGTTGGTATTGCGGTAGACAGCCGTGATGAGAGAGGTGCGCGAAATGAGATCGCGCATCGTCGTAAACAGAAAATCAGACCCCGTCAGTTCGGCCAGCAGCAGATGAAAGCCACCTGACAGCTTGATGATATCGGTCGTGACGTTGTTCTTGTTGGCGACACGTTCTTTCGCAACATGTTCGCGCAAAATCTTGATCTTGTCCTTTGACGGAGAACGCCCAAGGCGCTCGACCACGCATCGTTCCACGGTGCGGCGAACGAAGAACACGTCCCGCGCTTCTTCCACCGTAGGCTTGCAGACAAAAGCGCCGCGATTGGGAATAATCGTGACCAGCCCTTCCCGCTCAAGCGCGGCAAGCGCTTGACGGATACGCGCACGGCTGACGTGAAAAATCGTCGCCATCTGCTCTTCTTTAAGCTGCACCCCCGGACGCAGACGGCGCTCGGCAATGGATAGCCATACTTTTTCAACAATCTGCTGCGTCGAGACACCTGTCTGATCAGTCATGGTCTTGCTCCCGTTCCGATTCAGGAAGCGTGATGCGACCGAAAAAGTCAACTATTGCAACCGCAAAGCGCCTACAAAATTGTCAACAATACATCGTGATGCTTCTATTTCAGGCACATATTCCGCAGATGGCGTCCTTATTGCCCGTCTTCACGCGCGGATAGTCATAGGTGTTCACCTTCGAAGTCGCGTAGCCCGCTCCGACCAGAGCTTCGGCAAGCTTCACCGCCGCCGCGACACCGTCGATCACCGGAACGCCCGTTGCATCCCGCAACCGATCGCACAAGGACGTCATGCCCGCGCAGCCGAGAATGATCGCTTCTGCCCGATCTTCGCGCTTGGCGAGTTCGATCTCGCTGATCAAAAGCCGTTCCGCTTCCGCAGGATCTTCTTCCAGTCCCAGAACCGGCAAATTGATCGCACGCACTTTCCTGCAATGACGATCTGCGCCGTAATCACTAACCAAATCTTCGATGATCGGAACCGACCGCGGCAAGGTCGTGATGATTGAAAAACGCCGGCTGATCGTCATGGCCACCTGTACCGCCGCCTGACAAATGCCCAGTACCGGACCCTTCGCGATCTCTCGCGCCGCATGCAGGCCGGGATCGTCAAAGCAGGCGATCACATAGGCGTTCACGCCTTGCGCTTCACCTTTTCGGATTTCCGCAAGCATGCCCGGCACCGCCAGTGCTTCATCGGCTCCGCCTTCAATGCTGACAGGCGTGTCGGCAGGATTTGAAGCTGAGACCTTGGTGCTGCTGTGTTTGACGAGCAGAGCACTATCAAGAGCTTGCGCTGTCATAGACGCTGTTGAGTTAGGATTGATCAGATGAATGTGCATGATAAAAATTCTCGAAGAACCGTCGTTCTGGCCTAGTTTTCCGGCTTCACGAAATCGGCGATGGGCGGTGCCTTCAAAACGAACTGGCGATCTGAAGTGATGTAATTGTCGGCGTGAAGCCGGGCAATCGGTTGATAGAATTCGGGATCGACGTAATGGCCGTCGGCATCCAGACAATTGCGACGGACGTGCATATGCACCACCTCTCCCAGGATAAGCGCGCGACGCGGATAATCGATCACACGTTCGACACGGCACTCGAAGGTGCAAGGTGCCTGTTCAGCAAAAGAGACATCGATTTTCTGGCAGGGTTTCGCTGACAACCCCGCCATCTCAAGCTCATCGACCTCACTGTCAAAACCCAATCCGCAAATCAGCATCTGTTCCGACAATGCCATGTCGACCATGCTGATTGCGAACTCGCCGGTGCGACGGATATTCGCCAGCGTGTCCTTTTCCTCACCGGAAAGACGCGGTTGAATGCCCAGAACGACAATGGCCGGGTCGTGCGAAAACACGTTGAAGAAGCTCATCGGCGCGGCATTGCTGTGGCCAGCCGGTGAGCGAGTTGTCACAAGTGCAATCGGTCGCGGGCCGATGAAATTCGTCAGAAGCCTGTAACGGCTTTGAGGGTCCAGCTCTTCAAAATCGAATTCCATCACGTCCCCGAAACCTGATTTATTATCTACAATAATATTTCATATTGTCGACAATTTAACAACCCGCTTTAACACCGACTGGAGCACTTTTCCGCAGATCTCGTTGCCTGCTTCAAACATGCAACGGTAGACCAATGCGGCGCTTGAATACCCTGTATCAGGCAGCGGCTGCGGCCTCTTCCACCAGATGACAGGCCACACGTGTGCCATTCGACAAAGTCTGCATCTTCGGCGCTTCCTGCGCACAGCGCGCCACCGCAAACGGACACCGCGGATGGAATGTGCAACCGGAAGGCGGCTTCAGCGGGCTTGGAACTTCACCGCTTGCCGGTGTGCGGTTGCGATTGGGCGCTTCAATATTGGGGATTGTCTGCAACAAAAGCTGCGTATAGGGATGACGTGGCTGCGCGAAGAGTTCTTCCGTATTGCCCTCTTCAACAATCCGCCCCAGATACATGACCGCGATGCGGTCAGACATGTGGCGAACGACGCTCATATCATGGCTGATGAAGAGGTAGGTCAGGCCCAACTCATCCTGCAACCGTCGCATAAGATTGAGCACCTGAGCCTGCACTGAAACGTCCAGCGCCGAAGTCGGCTCGTCGCAAACGAGAAACTCAGGCTCGCTCGCCAAGGCACGCGCAATTGAAATGCGCTGGCGTTGCCCGCCAGAAAATTCGTGCGGAAACTTTTCGCCATCGGAAAGTGAAAGTCCAACGGTGCGCAGAAGTTCCTCCACGCGCTCGGTAACTTCCGCCGCTGTTTTGCGCAGTTTCAATTCCCGCAATGGTTCAGCGATGATGTTCTTGACGCGCCAACGAGGATTGAGCGAGGCATAAGGGTCCTGAAATATCATCTGCGCCGTCAATGGCGCACCACTTTTGCCGGGCGCAAACCGCATCTGGCCGCTTGTCGCGCCATGCAATCCAGTGACCAGTCGGGCTACGGTTGACTTTCCGCATCCGCTTTCGCCAACGATGCTCAGACAACCACCTGCTGGCACCGTAAAGCTGATATCGTTGACAGCCTGGAGGTACTGGCGCGGCTTGCGCTCTATCACTCTGTTGAGCCATGGAGCCGAGACATCAAATGTCTTGACCAGACGCTCGACGGTCAAAGCCGCAGTTTCTTTCGACGGGTTCGTCATACGCTGCCTCCTGCGTTGAGCCAACAAGCGCTAGCGCCAAGATTGGGGTTTTGACTGATAAGGTTGAGTTCGGGGCGTTCCTCAAGACAGCGGGGCACCGCCACTTTGCAACGCGGATTGAAAGCGCAACCCTTGGGAATAGCGTCAAGGCGCGGCATCGAGCCATCAATCTGGTTCAGCTTTTCCACCCGCGCACCAAGCGACGGGATCGAGGCCATCAAGCCCTGTGTATAGGGGTGACGCGGCTGATGCAGAACCTGTTCGACAGGCCCGATCTCAATCAGTCGCCCCGCATACATCACGGCAATGCGATCAGCCGCTTCGGCAATCACGCCCATATCGTGCGTAACGAGCATAACGGCGGTTTGCTTTTCCTTGCAGAGTTTCCGCAAGAGCGAAATGATCTGTGCCTGGATCGATACGTCTAGCGCCGTCGTCGGTTCATCAGCGATAACGAGCTTAGGGGAAGCGGCAAGTGCAAGTGCAATCACCACGCGCTGTCGCATACCACCCGAGAACTGATGCGGATACTGGTTGACGCGGTCCTCCGGCGAAGGAATACCGACATCGCGCAGCAACTGGATAGCCCGTTCACGCGCCTGAGCCTTGCCAAGACCAAGATGGCGCCGGATCGTCTCGACAAGCTGCGCGCCCACCGTGAACAGCGGATTGAGCGAGGTGAGCGGATCCTGAAAAATCGCGCCGATTTCACGGCCGCGAATTTTCTCCATAGCCCGGTCATCCAGCGTGTCGATCCGGCGCTTGCCAAGCCACACTTCACCGTCGGCGATATGCCCAGGCGCTTCCAGCAGGCCCTGAATGGCCAGACCGGTCATCGACTTGCCAGCACCGGATTCCCCCACAACGCCAAGGATTTCACCGGGCCGGATCGACAGACTGACATCCGACAGAGCGGTAACCGTGCCATGACGCCCTGGAAAAACCACGCGCAGATTGCGCACTTCAATGACTGGTTCTTGCATGTCATGCATTGAAATCACCTTCTATCGGATAGCTGGAAGGGAAGATTTCCGCGACAGGAGGATGGTTCCAGCTGCGCTCGGGATATTTGGCGATAAGTCCGTCGAACTGGGCCTGCGCCTGACGACGGGCTTGTTCCATGTCCAACCCGGCAAGCCTTCGATTAATCATGGAAGCGCGGCCATCGACAAAGACCGCGCGCGTAATCTTGCCCGAACCGCCAGTGACAATGGTCGTGATGGGGTCAACTGTCGCCGCCATGATGGTGTCGTCGAGATCGAAGACCGCTATATCCGCTCTCGCACCCGGTGAGAGGTGACCGATATCACCGCGTCCAAGTGCTTTTGCGCCACCAATGGTCGCCGCATCAAAAAGATCTGCCGACCGTAAACGGTCCGGCGCACCATCGGCAATACGACCGGCAATGAGACCCGTCAGCAAATTCATGAGCATATCGGGCGGCGTGGTATCGGTGCCCATGGCAATATTGATCCCCCGCTTGCGACAAGCAGAGAAGGATTTGAGGATCGAGCCGCTGCGTGCCGATACGAGCGGACAATGCACAATGGAAACACCATTGGCTGCATAGAGGCCCAGATCTTCATCCGTAGCATTCGTCGCGTGAGGTGCAATCATCCGGTCGCTGAGCAGGCCATATTTTGCAAGCCAGACCGGAGCCGTCGAGCCGTGCAACATCCGCACAGTATCGACTTCCATCGTGCCTTGAGCCATATGAAGACGGAACTTGCAGCCCAACTCGCGCGCAGCCGCATCAGTGCGTTGCAACAATCCAAGTGTTGAAGTCTCGACCCGATCCGGAGCCAACATGCCGCGCACCAGATCGCCGTGACGGCCATTCTGGCGCTCGATATAAGCAACGGCGTCTTTCAGTCCCTGAAAGCCACGCTCTTCGTCGAAAATGGGAACGATCTTTCCCGGTTCTTCCAGAACCATACCGCCGGAACGGTAGGCAGGGCTTAGGTAAACGCGCAGCCCCAGTTCACCCGCTGCCTCAGCAGCAGCATCGAACTCGGCAACTGTTTCGCCCCATTCGCGATAGAATAGCGAGGCGATGGGTGCTGCCGTGGTGATCCCGTTCAACAGAAGCTGGCCGAACGCAAAGCGCTTTTGAAAAGCCAGCTTGTCCTGACTGTACATCTCATAAGGGCCAGCCTCGACATAAGACCGTGGCCAGACGCGGCCCTTGGCCCAACCGGGATGGTTGTCTATGCCAAGAATGGTGGTGTCGAGGTCCGACAAGGCATCAAGATCAATGAGACCCGGCGAGATCAGCGCATTGCCGAAATCGATGCGGCGCGCCAGTTCACCGGTGAAACCATGTCCAACAAAGACAATCTCGCCGTTTTCAAAAACGACTTCGCCATTGCGCAAGAGCGTATGGCCGCCATCCTTGTGCCCAACCACCCAGCTGGCGGTAATCAGGGTCCGTCCATCAGATCGCTGACCAAGCGTTAATGTATCGATCGCATTGTTCATCACGGCATCTCCACCACAGCAACGCCGTTACGTGCAGTGACGCGACCGTTCTTGACCACCAGAGGGCGCGGCGCGATATCCACCACGGTATGGGCCAATGTTTCACCCGTCAGAAGGGTGAAGTCGGCATTGCAGCCCACATCCAGACCATAGTTTTCAAGACGCATCACGTCTGCGCCGCCCTGAGAGACGATATACAGGAGATGTTCCAGATCATGATCTGAACGGACGCCATTTTTCATGCCAATGATCTTGGCGCGATCCAGCATATCGGGCTGCCCCCATGGTCCCCAGGTGTCGCGAATGCCGTCGCAACCACCACCAATGCGCACGCCCGCTTCCTTGAGACGCTTGATCGACGGCACTGTGGCCGATGGCGCACCGGTCGTCAGAATTGCGACATCCAGAACCGCGATCTGTTCGATCAACTGGCCGACGCGCAAATAATCATTCATGCCGAGCGCGAAAGCATGGCTGATCGCCACCCTCCCTTCCATACCGTTAGCGCGGATACGCTCAAAGATGAGTTCCATCGTGAACGCGCCAAGATCGCCGGTCTCATGCAGATGAATATCAATCGGTACGCCGTGCTTGAGAGCGAGCGCGAACAGAATATCGAGCTGCCCCTTTGGGTCGCGATCAATACCGCATGGATCGATACCACCCAGAACTTCACAACCCTGACGCAAGGCCTCATCGAGCAATTCTTCCGTACCGGGCATGACCATCAGACCCGACTGCGGGAATGCAACGATCTCGATATCAATGATGCCTTTCAGCTTCTCGCGTGTTGCCCAGACGCCTTCGACCAATGACAATCCATGGGTGGGATCGATATCGACATGGCTGCGGATATGCGTTGCGCCATGGGCGGCAAGACCGATTGCGTGACGCATCGACTGGCGATGCGGATCAAGGCCGATTTCCAGCCGATGCTCGCGCTCAAAATCAATACGTTCACGCAGGATCGCGGCACGATTATTGACATGCCAGGGCATGCCCCAGGTCGTCTTGTCGAGATGCGTATGCGCATCGATCAGGCCGGGCGCAACGATTGCATTGCCACCATCTTCGATGGCCATGCCGGGCTCTGCCTCGAACTGTCCGAAACCAGCAATCTTCCCATCCTTGATCAAAACATCGCACGTATCGCCAGCCATAGGGCGCACATTGCGGAGCAAAAGATTGTTCATCGATATTACCTCAGTTTCGGATTGAGTGCATCGCGCAGCCAGTCGCCAAGCATATTGACGGCCACAACCAGCAGGCACAGCTGAATGACGGGGAAGAGCACGATCCACCAGGAACCGGAAAACAGGAACTGGTTGCCGATGCGGATCAGGGTCCCGAGAGAAGGCTGGCTCGGCGGCATGCCGATGCCAAGGAAGGACAGCGTGGCTTCGGTAAGAATGGCCATGCCGAAGTTAAGCGTGGCCGCCACCATGATGGGGGTCAACGTGTTCGGCAGGATATGTCTCGCCATGATGCGGCGCGCCGGAACCCCGATCAGACGGGCGGCAGACACATAGTCCTTGCCGGTTTCAACGATGGCCTGAGCGCGGACAGTACGGGCATATTGCACCCATGCAGAGAGCGCAATGGCCAGAATGAGAACCGCTGATGCCCCTACTTCACGAAGACTGACCGGCAACATCTGCCGCACGACGGTTGAAACCAGAATGGCGACCAGAATGGTCGGGATAGACAGCGTGATATCGCCGATGCGCATCAGGAGATTGTCGATGAAGCCACCAAAATAGCCTGAAACCAAACCGGCACTCATGCCGATGACCAAGGAAAGCACAACCGAAGCGATGCCGATAACGATGGAAATGCGCGTGCCATAAAGAATGGCTGACAGCATATCGCGCCCTTGCGTGTCGGTGCCCAGCAGGAAGGGCCATTCGCCGCCCTCTTCCCAGATGGGCGGCAGCTCTGCTTTCCACATATCGAGTGCTGCGCCATCATAAGGGTTTTGCGGCGCAATGAGGGGCGCAAACAATGCCGTCAGGATCAGGATTGCGAGCAGCGCTGCGCTGATCATCGCGGTCTTGCTGTGTGTGAACGACCACCACAAGTCGCTTTTACGAACCCGCTGTACAAACGACGGACGGGAGGTGGTGGTGGTTTGCGTGGTTGGGGTGCTCATCGACTTTGACTCCACAATCGGTTCCATGGGCAACTCAACGCGCCGTGCGCAGGCGTGGATCAATCACCGCATAGGCAATGTCCACGAAAGTGTTGAGCACAACGAAGATGAAGGAAATGATGCAGAGATAGGCTGCCATGACCGGGATATCGAGGAAGGTAACGGCCTGAATGAACAACATGCCCATGCCTGGCCATTGAAACACGGTTTCGGTAATCAGCGCGAAGGCGATCAGCGAACCGACATTCATCGCTGTCATGGTCACAACTGGCATCAGGCAGTTGCGAAGCGCATGACGAAAATAGATACGCCAGCGCGGAATACCGCGGGCACGGGCGAATTTCACATAGTCCGAACGCAGCACTTCCAGCATTTCTGCGCGAACCAGACGCATGACGAGCGTGACTTGATAAAGCGACAGCGCAATGGCCGGCAGCAAAATCGCGATACGACCGGAATGCGTCAACAATCCAGTGGACCACCAGCCAAGCTGTACGACATCACCTCGTCCGAAAGCCGGGAACCAGCCCAGCGTAACCGAGAAAACCAGAATGAGCAGGATACCAACCACAAAACTTGGCAGTGAAACACCGACAATAGAGAGAAACTGCAATCCCTCCGTATACCACTTGCCGCGTTTGATTGCTGTTAGTACGCCAAGGGGAAGGCCGAGCAGCAACGAGATCAAGGTCGCCACCAGAACCAGTTCCAGTGTTGCCGGAAACCGCTCGGCGATAAGGCCCAGAACATCCTGACCATTGCGATAGGAGATGCCGAAATTGCCCTGAGCTGCGTTCACCACGAACCGGGTATATTGTGTCATCAGGCCATCGTTAAGCCCCAGACGCTCGCGCAGATTATCGCGGTCGGCCTGTGTCATCTGTTCGTTGGCCATCATCTCGACGGGGTCGCCCGCCAGACGAAAGATCAAAAAGGCCAGCAAGGCAACAGCCAGCATAACCATGATGGCATTGGCCAGACGCTTGATGATAAAAACCAGCATGTGAATTCCTTGGGAACAGGATGCTCCGAAACGGCGTGCCCCGGAGCATCTTGATGAGACTATTCGGCAAAATGCGTCAGCCAGTGACGCGGCTTGTTGTCTGGCAACTGGACGATATGATCAATCTTATTCGACATGACCCACGCCATCGGCTGTTGATGCAGCGGCAACATGACGATCTCGTCCTTGACCATTTGCAGAGCCTTTGTCTGCAATGCCAGCCGTTTGCTGCGATCCATCTCCGTGGATGCCTCAATGACCAGCTTGTCGATTTCCGGATAGCTCCAGCCACCCCAGTTGAAAACACCGGCATTATCAGTTTTGGTTTCAATCATCTGTAACAGGATCGAATAGCTGTCGAGCATCGGCTCAGTTGCCCAGCCAATGATATAGACGTCAGCCTTGCCACCCGTGCGTTTCGGTGCCTGCGCAGCCGTTGGTGCAATATCAAGCTGCGGCTTGAAGCCGCCCCGGCTCAGCATATTCACGAGCCCCTGGCACAGTTCTTCCTCGTTCACATAGGCATCAGTTGTGCAGACCAGTGTGAACGGAAAATCCGTAGCCCCAGCCTCGGCCAGAAGCTTCTTCGACAGGGCCGGATCATAGGCCAAAGTGGTATCCAGTTCCGGCGTGTAGCCCGGAATTTCCGGCGCAACCACCGCACCTGCCGTGCGCGACTTGCCGCGCATGATGCGCTTCTGTATCAGGTCGCGGTCAAGCGAATGTGCGAAAGCCTGACGCACACGCAAATCGTTGAATTTGTTTTCCGATCCGTTTTCGAGCTTCGGCTTGCGATTGAAACCCATCATGACAGTGCGCAAATCGGTACGTTCCATGACCTTCAGGTCAGGCTGTGCCTGAAGGCGCGGCAAATCCTGCGATGGGGCACTTTCCGTAAAATTGACTTCTCCAGAGAGAAGTGCCGCAACGCGTGTCGCTGCCGAAGTGATCGGATTGAACTCGATGCGGTCGATGTTTGATTTCGACGTCTTGTCCCACCAGTCCGGGTTCTTGACCAGAATGGTCTTGGAATCCGGTACACGGCTTTCCAGCTTGAACGGACCCGTGCCATTGGTGTGGTAGGTAGCGTAGCCTTCGATCTTGGCACCAACGTCGGTGGGCTTTTCCGAATTATTGGTCTTCAGCCAGCCCGCATCGAAGATGTGAATATTGGTGAGGTCATTGAGGAGCAGCGGATAAGGGCCGCTCAACTCGATATCGATTGTGTAGTCGTCCACTTTCTTGGAGGACTTGTAGGCAGGCAAATTACCACGCAGCGGCGAAACCGGATCGCTGACGCGCTTCAACGAAGCGAGCACATCGTCGGCATTGAAATCCGCGCCATCATGAAACTTGACGCCCTTGCGCAGATGAAAGCGCCAAACCGTCTCGGAAACATTTTCCCAGGATTCAGCAAGCGCAGGCTCGATCTTCAGCTCGGCGTCGTAGCGCACGAGGCCTTCATAGATGTGATTGAGGAAGGACAGTGTATAGCTGTCGCCATAAGAATAGGGATCAAGCGAATAGATATCGCGCGCAGCGCCCCATTTGAGCGTTTCGGCGTGGCCAGCCAAAGTCAGCCCAGCCAGCATTGTGGCCGCAAGGCCAAGTTTTCTTAACATAGATTTTGCTCCGCTTCTGGAAATTTGCGCCTCCTTTTTTGGAGGTCTGTTTTCATGCATCGCCGCATCCGTTTCGGTGCTGCGTTTCAGTGTCTGCTCACGCCATGAAGGCGGGTAATACTGATTTCTCCCTTTTGAGGTGACCGGCCTCCCAGATCACGAAAGGGAGTATTGCCAGTCGATATAAAGTTGTCAACGTAATTGTAGACAATTTTTTGAGTTTCAATAACCTATTTGTCGACAACTATGCTCTACAATTGGTCAGATGCTGCCACATTTCTGAGCAACAATCAAAGTGCGGCTTTTGAATGAGAATTGTCGCATCTCCAGAGTGTGCACCACATAAAAAAAGCGCCTCACCAAGGTGAAGCGCTTTTCTATTTTCGCTTTGCTGGCCTTACTCGGCCATTTGCGTATGCCAATGACGCGGCTTGTTATCGGCCCGGAAATCCACGCTCTTGACCTTGTCCAGCATGCCCCAAGCGATGGGCTGCTGATGAATCGGGATCAGAATTGCCTTGTCCTTGGCAACTTTCAGCGCCTGTTCTTCCAGCGCCAAACGCTTCGCCGTATCAGGTTCCTGTGCCGCCTTTTTCATCAGTTCGTCGAGTTCAGGATAAGACCAGCCACCATAGTTGGATACACCGGTGGAACCACTGCGCGTAGAAAGCACCTGCGAAAGCAACGAATAGGCATCGAGCGTCGGCTCATTGGCCCAGCTCAGATTGAACATATCAGCCTTGCCATTGGTGCGCTTAGGCTGCTGAACGGCACGTGGCCCCATATCGATGCTCGGTTCGAAACCGCCGCGTTTCATCATATTGGCGATACCCGAACAGATATCTTCCTCGTTGATGCTCTCATCATTCATGCAAAGATAGTTGAAAGTCAGGCCTTTCTGGCCAGCTTCTTCAAGCAGCTTTTGAGCAAGGTTGGGATCGGCTGGCTGATAAGTGTCGAGCGCTTTCGAATAGCCTGCGATTTCCGGCGCAATCAGAGAACCGGAAGGCCGTGCCAGACCGCGCATGATTTTCTTGTTGATGAGATCACGATCAATACTTGCCTCGACGGCCTGACGCACGCGGACATCCAGGAATGGGTTCGGACGCCCATCCTCAAGCTTTTCCTTGCCGTTAAAGCCGATAAACACCGTGCGCAGCTCGGTGCGTTTGTCGACCTTGATGCCCGGCGTCGATTCCAGACGCGGAATATCCTGAATGGGTGCTGAATCGACCAGATCGATTTCATTGGAAAGAAGTGCCGCAACGCGCGTCGCAGCCGAAGAAATCGGAATGTATTCGATGCGATCCAGATTGTGCTTTTTCTGGTCCCACCATTGATCATTAACGATCAGAACCGTCTTTGAATCGGGTACACGGCTGTCGAGCTTGAACGGGCCCGTGCCATTGGTGTTATGCGTTGCATAATTCTCTGTCT
This sequence comes from Ochrobactrum sp. P6BSIII, assembly GCF_014138065.1. Lineage (NCBI taxonomy): Bacteria > Pseudomonadati > Pseudomonadota > Alphaproteobacteria > Hyphomicrobiales > Brucellaceae > Ochrobactrum > Ochrobactrum sp. P6BSIII. The sequence goes on from NZ_JACGXB010000007.1 coordinate 220,677, forward strand.
TGGACGCGATATCGGTCGGCTTTTCGGCACTATTGTCCTTCAGCCACTTCGCGTTGAACATGAAAATATTGGTCATGTCGTTGAGGAACAGCGCCGATGGTGCCGAAACCTCGATATCGACCGTGGAATCGTCCACTTTCTTGACGCCGACATAGAGCGGAATATTGCCGCGCAGAGGTGATGTCGGGTCGGAAACACGGTTCATCGAGGCCACAACGTCATCAGCCGTAAAATCTGCGCCATTGTGGAACTTCACGCCCTTGCGAAGGGTAAAACGCCAGAACTTGTTATCGACCAACTTCCATTCGGTAGCCAGCGCGGGCTCGATCTCGAAGTTCGGGCCGTAACGGATCAGACCTTCGTAAATGTGGTTCAGGAAAGCCAGATTGGATGTGGATGGAACAGAATCAGGATCGAGCGAGTAGATATCCGCACGACTGCCCCAACGTAACGTAGCCGCGTCGGCAGAACTGGCCAGTGCCGGCGCCGCAATGGCAGCTGCCGTCAGGGCCGATATAAAAAACCTATTTAAACGCGACATGCTTTTTCCCCTCATCCATAACGATAAGATTGTTGGACTGAATTTCGTTGCAGTATCTTAATCCATTCTTTTATTGTCAACGATATTGTCGCCAATTAACTTCAAAAACATCGACATATCGATATGAGACCGCACAGCGTCAAACGCTGTCGTCATGGACATAAAAAAGGGGAAGATATGACTGGATTGCTGCTGCTTCACGGGACTGTCGTGACAGTCGATAAAACACGGCGGATTATAGAAGATGGAGCTGTGGCAATCGAGAACGACAGAATTGTCGATATTGGCACATCGCAGGACCTCGCTCCGCGCCATGTTGACAAGAAGACAATCGACTGTTGTGGCAAGATGCTCATTCCGGGTCTCATCGACGCGCACGGCCACGCTGGTCACGCGCTGATCCGCAGCATTGCCGCCGACACCAATTCACTTTGGATGCGGATCGTCACGCCAACCTATTATCATTATGTAACCCGCGACTACTGGTACGCCGATGGCCTCGTTTCCGGCCTGGAGCGGCTATGCGCGGGCGTGACAACCTCGGCCAGCATCATCACCTCCATGCCGCGCAGCGACGATCCGGTCTTTGCAGCCAATCACGCGCGCGCCTATGCGGAACTCGGTCTGCGCGAGATCATATGTGCCGGCCCCGCTGAACTACCCTGGCCGCAATCGGTAACGCGATGGGAAAGCGGCAAGCCTGTGCGTCACACTGTTTCATTCGAAGAAATGATTGAGGGCGCTGAAGCCACCATCGAAAGCCTTAACGGAACAGCCGGCGGCCGCATCAAGGTTTTTCTGACGCCTTTTACAATCGTCCCCTCTGTCGAACCGTCAAACGCTTCCACACCGGATTTCGCGGTCAATCTGACGGAGAACGACCGGATGCAGGCGCGTCGCATTCGCGAAACCGCGCGCAAATGGGGCGTGCGCATCCATTCTGATGCCTTTGCCGGGCAAATTCGGATGGCGTATCAAGACAAGGAACATGCACTGCTGGGTCCTGATGTGCATTTACAGCATTGCTGGGGCATCTCTCATGAGGAAATAGATATCCTCGCCGAAACCGGCACCCACGTCACCCATGCACCGCCCGGACGTTCCACGCCGATTATGCAGATGCTTGCGCGGGGCGTGCCTGTCGCTATTACATCCGACGGCGCCGCACCAAGCCGCCATTTCGACATGCTGCAAGTCGCCCGGATCGCGCAATCAACCCAACATATATTGCATAATCACGACCGATACCTTCTGCCGCCCGGCAAGGTGTTCGAGATGATAACCATCGACGCGGCGCGTGCCATTGGTATGGATCATGAGATCGGTTCTCTTGAAACCGGCAAGAAAGCGGATATCGCGATCATCGATATGCGCAAACCGCATCTGACACCCAATTGGATGCCGGTCCATCGGCTGGTTCATCAGGTTCTTGGCAGCGATGTTGATACTGTCATCGTCGACGGCAAGATTATCATGCAGGACGGCGTGGTCCTAACTGCCGATATGCACGAGGCGCTTGCCTTCGGTGAAGCAGAGGCGCGTGCTCTGGTCGCCCGAGCCGGACTGGACGCCCACATGCACGATCCGGGCTGGGGTCAGTTGCAGCGCACGTTCGAACAGCCAGTCGTACCGCCCTCACCTCCCGAATGTTGAAGGTAGCGGCCATAGTCCGTCAGTCGATAGCGCTTACTGAATAGGTTCAGCTATCCACAATATTACTCAACGGCGACCCAAAAGCGCCGTTGAACCCGCGATAGCGCTGATGGCTGCGATTGAGATGTGCCTGCATCGCTTCACGTGCCTGCTCGGCATTTCCGGCGCTGATCGCTTCACAAATGGCGCGATGCTCGATGACCGTGTTCTGGATATAATCAGGCGTGATAAGCGAGGGGTTCAGATCCCGCGAAAATGCTGGCTGTGGCAGTATCTTCAGGCTCATGACGCTGAAAAACTCGATAAACGCCAGATTATTGGTTGCCTCCGATATGGACCGGTGGAAAATGAAGTCCAGTTCATCCAGTGCTTCTTCATTCTCAATAGAAGCCTCGAACTGCTTCAGCGCATCCCACATGTTTGCTTCCTGCGCCCATGACCGGCGTTGCGCGGCCAATCCGGCGGCATGGACTTCAAAAGCCATACGCAACTCAAGCAAATCCATGAATGGAAGCGAAAGCCGCGCCAACGGCTCCAGCATGGAATCGTCTGAGACGGGAGGCACTGCCTTTCCAGGATCGCGAATGAATATTCCAACCCCATGCTTTGCTTCCAACAATCCGTCAGAGCGCAGAGCCGCCACAGCTTCGCGGATAACCGTGCGGCTGACACCAAGCTTGTCCCCAAGTTCAGCAAGGGTCGGCAACTTGTCGCCGACCTGAAGCGTACCGTCGCCGATCAGTGTCTTGAGGCTCTCAATCGTTCGCGCAGTCAGTGTTTTCAATATGAGCCTATCCCGGTGGAAAATATTGTCTTTCCATGGTGATACGCGGTTAGCACGCTCAAGACAAGATACTATCATCATGTATGTGATAATATCTCTTAAAATCACATTTCGTTTTACAAGCCAACCTGACACCCATTGGAACGCCGAATGGGTACTATCGGAACAAAATGCGCCGACAAAAGTAGATATTCAGTTTATGCGACACAACCCTCTGAATTCGCTCAAAGATTGGTCAACATGCTGTTTTCTATAGCATAACACCTAATCTCAATCGCTTTCCCACCAAAATAGACGCCTGAGATTCATTCTTGACAAGTGATATTATTTCAGCAAACCTAACATCACAACAAGACGCCATGTGATAATATCACCATGCAGTTGCAGGTAGTTCCATGCTACAGCAATTGCAGAACAGGCGAACAAAAACAGGGGAATTCGAGATGGGAATCGTTTCTTCCAGACTGGCGGAGTTGGGCCTTGCCCTGCCCAGTGTGACGGCCCCGAGCGGAACCTATGTTCCGTTTCGGTTGAGTGGAAGCACACTCTACATTTCCGGACAGGTGCCGCGCGTCGACGGTGTTGACCGTTATCTGGGCCTCGTCGGCGACACTATGGATATAGCGGAGGCCTATCAGGCAGCGCGTGTCTGCGCACTCAATCTTCTGGCACGCGCCTCAATGGCCGTTGATGGCGATCTCGACCGCATTTCAGCCTGTTTGCAGGTGCGCGGCTTTGTAAATGCCGTGCCCAGCTTCAAAGACCATCCCGCCGTTATTGATGGAGCCTCCGATCTTCTGGTCGAAGTTCTGGGCGAGAAAGGCCGACATGCCCGCACGGCATTGGGGGCAGGCTCTCTGCCGCGCGGATTTGCTGTCGAAGTCGACGCCATTTTTGAAGTTCAGCCCTGAGCGGGCGATTTCCGTTCTGCCTACACATATGAAGCGAGAGATAGATGTCTGAACAAGCCATCACGATGAGCGCGGTCAATAAATGGTATGGCCAGCTTCACGTACTCAAGAATGTGGATCTACATGTGAAGCGGGGCGAACATATCGTTCTGTGCGGCCCCTCCGGTTCGGGTAAATCAACGCTTATTCGCTGTATCAATCATCTTGAAGAGATTCAGGACGGCACCATCGATGTGAATGGAACACGACTAGGCAACAAAGGGGCCAATGTCGATCATATCCGGCGCGATGTCGGCATGGTCTTTCAACAGTTTAACCTTTTCCCCCATATGACCGTACTCGAAAACTGTATGCTGGCGCCGCGCCGCGTGCATAAGGCTTCAACAGCCGAGGCCAAAGAAAAAGCCATGCATTTCCTCAAGCGGGTGCATATCGCCGAACAGGCCAACAAATATCCAGCCCAGCTTTCTGGAGGTCAGCAGCAACGTGTGGCCATTGCTCGCGCGCTTTGCATGGGGCCAAAGATCATGTTGTTCGATGAACCCACATCGGCGCTTGATCCTGAAATGGTGAAAGAAGTTCTCGATACCATGATCTCGCTTGCGGACGACGGTATCACGATGATCTGCGTAACACACGAAATGGGTTTTGCGCGCGCCGTTGCGCACCGTGTCATCTTCATGGATCGCGGCGAGATTATCGAAAGCGCCCCTCCCACAGAGTTTTTCGGCAACCCCAAGCACGAACGCGCCAAAGCATTTCTGGGCCAGATTCTCAATCACTAACAACAAAGGGGAACCAGACGGAATAACGGGAGCTTGCCAATGCAATATAGTTTCGACATGGGGCCGGTTCTGGCGGCCTGGCCACTGCTGCTCAGCGGCGCATTACAAACCCTAAAGATATCCTCCATCTCGATGGCGCTTGGGCTGATGCTCGGCATTGTCTTCATGTTGATGCGCATGAGCTCGATACGAACCGTATCACGGGTGGCATTTGCCTATATCGAATTGATCCGCAACACGCCGTTTCTGGTGCAGGTATTTTTCATCTTCTTCGGAATGCCATCTCTTGGCGTCACCTTGACAGCCACACAGGCGGCAATTCTGGCCATGACGCTCAATTGCGCAGCTTATGCAGCCGAAATCGTGCGCGGCGGGGTGGAGTCCATCAAGAAGGGGCAGGTGGAAGCAGGACGGGCGCTTGGCCTTCACACAATCGACGTCTATCGCTTCATCATCTTTCGGCCAGCCATTCGCGCGGTTTACCCAGCGCTTTGCAGCCAGTTCATTTTGATGATGCTCAATTCCAGCCTGGTGGCTTCAGTTTCCGCGGAAGAACTCACCTATGTCGGTCAAATGATCGATTCAGAGACATTCCGCAGCTTCGAAGTCTATTTCGCACTCGGCGTTATCTATCTCGCGCTTTCGCAGTTCTTTTCCATTGTTCTCCAACTCATTGGCAGAACTTACTTTTCCTACCCGACGAAGTGAGGCAGACCGATGATACGCAGTTTCGGCTTTGCAGAATTCCTGTTCATTCTTGAAGGGGCTCGCTGGACAGTAATCCTGTCACTCCTCGCCTTCGTCTTCGGTGGTGCCTGTGGTCTCATCGTGGCCCTTGGGCGCACCAGCAACAAGAAATGGCTTCGCTATTTTATGGCGACATATATCCAGATCTTTCAGGGCACACCGCTGCTGATCCAGCTATTCTTCGTCTATTTCGGCCTGCCGTTGCTCGGCATTCGTGTCGATGTCTGGGTCGCGCTCATTATCGGTCTTTCGCTCCATACCAGTGCATTTCTTGGTGAAATCTGGCGGGGCAGCATCGAGGCTGTATCGGCAGGGCAGGATGAAGCGGCCCGCGCGCTTGGTATCGGCTATGTCCGGCGCATGTCGGATGTCGTGCTTCCCCAAGCCTTTCGCATCGGCCTGCCCGCAACGATTGGCTTTCTCGTCAATCTGATCAAGGGCACCGCCCTTGCGGCTCTGCTCGGCCTGACCGAACTCACACGCTCGGGTCAGCTGATGGCCAACATCACTTTCGAGCCACTCAAAGTCTACGGCGCTGTCGGTCTTGTCTACTTCGTGATCTGCATTCCGCTCACCTATTACAGCGCCCGTATCGAAAAGCGGATGAATGCATCCCGTTGAATAACAATAAAACAACCAGAGGTAAGAACATGTTCAATTCAAGTTTCGCTCGTTCCAAGGCTTCACTCGGCTTCGCGTTCGGTCTGCTCGCATCCGTGTGCATCGCCACGGCGGCTGGCGCCGCTACGCCCGAGGAAATCAAGGCCAAGGGCACCGTTACCATCGGTGTGCAGATGGACCAGTTTCCATGGGGCTTTATCGACGAGAACGGCAAAAATGGAGGCTATGACGTCGATGTTGCTGACCTGATCGCCAAGGAACTGGGCGTTCAGATCAAGTTCGAGCGCATTACCGGTCAGAACCGTATTCCACTTCTCACCAATGGCATGGTCGATTTTCTCGTTCCATCCATGACCATCACGCCAGAGCGCGCCAAGGTCATTCAATTCGCCATTCCGTATTCCTCCAACGACATCACTGTCTGGGGCAAGAACGACGTTGATATCAAGGGCAATGACGATCTGGGCAAATACATCATTGGCGTCAATCGCGGCAGCGTTTTCGAGCCGGTCCTGAAGAAAGTCGCGCCCGCCAACACGCAGATCAAGCGCTTCGATGACGATGCGACCACCGTACAGGCGCTCCTGTCCGGTCAGGTTGACGCTATTCTGGGCAGCGTGACCTATGGGCTGGTGATCGACAAAACTGGCAACAGCGGCAACTACGGTCGCAAGTACAAGGTCGCAGACAATTTCCAGGCAATGGCGGTGCGCAAGGGCGATCAGGAAATGCTCGACTATCTGAATGATTTTGTCACGCGCCACACGGCGGACGGTTCACTCGACGGTCTTTACAAAAAGTGGATTGGTGTGGATCGCGCAAAGTTGCCGACCACCCTTGATGGAGTGGACTTCACCGGCAAGAACTAACCACAGACTGACTGGTGAACGTCTGAACGTTCCGAGTTAGCCGAGACACCACAAAACAACACTTAATGAACCGGCAGGCACCGCCTGCCGGAACGAGGAAACACGTGCCTGAACCGTGGCCTTTCAGCCCGGCCCCGCACTTAACGCATAGAATCTGATCTTGGGAGTTAGGCAAGACATGACGATAGATGGCAAACTGATCAGGGTTGGCGTCGACATTGGCGGAACCTTCACCGATGTGGCGATGGAGGTTGGTTCGACACTGCACTCAACCAAGGTTCTGACCGATTACGCGTTCCCTGAAAATGCGATTGTCAAAGCCATTCGCGAGGTTGCGGAAAAGGCCGGGATAGCGCTGAACCAGATCGATACGGTGATCCATGGCACCACTCTTGCGACAAACGCCCTGATCGAGCGTCGCGGTGCAAAAACGGCGCTCGTCACGACCAAAGGCTTTCGCGACGTGATCGAAATGCGCACCGAAAGCCGCTTCGAGCAATATGATCTCGATATTGTCCTCCCGGCCCCGTTGGTCGACCGTAGCGACCGTTTCGTCCTTGATGAGCGCATGGGAGCAAGCGGCGAAGTGCTCAAGCCTCTGGATGAGAGCGAGATAGAAACGCTTTGCGATCGCATTATTGCGCAAGGTTATGAGAGTATCGCTGTCGGCTTCATCCACTCCTATCTCAATGGCAAACATGAGCGCCGTTTCCGTGACCGGCTGCTGGCCAGGAAGCCTGATCTTTCCGTCTCGATTTCGTCGGAAGTCTCGCCGCAGATGCGTGAGTTTCAACGCTTCAATACCGTCTGCGCCAATGCCTATGTCAAACCTTTGATGGCGTCTTACCTCAATCGTCTGGTAGGCCGTCTTCACGATGAAGGGCTTGTTGCACCGGTCTTTATGATCCACTCGGGCGGCGGCATTATCAGCGTCGACAGTGCGATTGAGTTTCCCGTTCGCCTGCTTGAATCCGGACCGGCTGGCGGCGCGATTTTCGCAGCCCATATCGCAGCCAATCACAAGCTTGATCAGGTCGTGTCCTACGATATGGGCGGCACTACCGCAAAAATCTGCCTGATTGAACAGCAGACACCGAAAACGTCGAAGACCTTCGAAGTGGCGCGTACCTATCGCTTCAAGAAGGGCAGCGGCATGCCAATCTCCATCCCGGTCATCGAAATGGTCGAGATTGGCGCGGGCGGCGGCTCGATTGCAAACGTCGATTCCATGCGCCAGATCCGCGTTGGTCCTCATAGCGCAGGTTCGGAACCGGGACCGGCTTGCTATGATCGGGGCGGTGTCAACCCAACCGTGACCGACGCCGATGTCATCCTTGGTCGCCTTGATCCCGACAGCTTTGCCGGCGGGTCGATGAAACTGTCGCGCTCGGCATCCGAAAGCGCCATGGATGCAGATATTGGCAGCAAGCTGGGTTCGGATATCGCAACCTCGGCTTATGGCCTTAGCGAAGTTGTCGATGAAAACATGAGCAACGCCGCGCGTATGCATGCGGTTGAAAATGGCAAGGAGCTTTCCGAGTTCACCATGATCGCCTTTGGCGGCGCGGCTCCTGTTCATGCCGCGCGGCTTTGCGAAAAGCTTGGTGTCAACGATCTGCTGATCCCGCCTGGTGCCGGTGTCGGCTCTGCAATCGGCTTCCTGCGTGCGCCTTTTGGTTTTGAATCGGTCCGCAGCGCTTATAGCCGCATCAGCCGCTTCGACGCCAATGCGATCAATACTGTGATTGCCGAGCTGGTACAGGAAGCAACCTCCTTCGTGCGCTCGGGCGCACCCAACGCCAACCCTTCACTCGAATGCACCGCTTATATGCGCTATGTCGGTCAGGGATGGGAAGTACCGGTCACCATTGAGGTTCGTGAGTATACCCAAGCGGATGCCTCACTTTTCAGCTCGCTTTTCGATGAGTGCTATGAACGCTTCTTCGGTCGCGTGATCGATGGGCTGGATGTCGAAATTGTCAGCTGGTCGCTGCGCGCCAGCGCAGATGCCGCAGCACCAACCCCTGCCAAACCTGTGACGAAACAATCAACCGCAACAGTATCCGGCCAGCGCAAGGTGTTCGACGTTCTCGAAGAGCGTTTCCTTGATGCCAGCGTGGTTGATCGCAGCGATATGAAACCGGGTGACTGGATCGCCGGGCCAGCGGTCATCACGGAACGCGAGACATCGACCATCGTGACCTCAAGCCGCGAAGCTATCATGCAGGCCGATGGTTGCCTGTTGCTGCGCGCCAAGGCTGCCTGAAGGAGTTTACCCATGTCAGTGAAACCTATTTCCGATGTCCACATGCAGATCATGTGGAACCGCCTGATCTCGGTCGTTGAAGAACAGGCCGTAACGCTCATTCGTACAGCCTTCAGCACCAGTGTGCGTGAATCCGGTGATCTTTCAGCTGGCGTGTTCAATCGCGCCGGACAGATGATCGCGCAGGCCGTGACCGGCACGCCCGGCCATGTGAATGCGATGGCGGAAGCCGTTGGACATTTCATCAACGATATCGGGCGGGAGAATATCTTCGAAGGTGATGTCTACATCACCAACGACCCATGGAAAGGCACCGGTCACCTGCACGATTTCACCGTCGTCTCGCCAAGCTTTCGCGATGGCGCGCTGACAGGCTTCTTCGCTTGCACCGCCCATGTGGTGGATGTGGGCGGACGTGGCTTTGGCCCCGATGCAAACGAAGTTTATGAAGAAGGCATCTTTGTGCCGATCATGAAATTCGCTGAACGCGGGGTGGTCAACAAAGATCTCGTGAACATTTTGCGCAACAATGTTCGCGAAAGCCATCAGGTCGTCGGCGACGTCTATTCCCTCGCCGCCTGCAACGAAATCGGTCATCGCCGTCTGATGGACATGATGGATGAGTTCCGACTCGACGATCTGGAAGAGCTGGCCGAATTTATCTTCAAACGTAGCTATGACGCGACGCTTGAGAAGCTGGCGGCATTGCCGCACGGCACTTATTCCAACGTGATGCGGGTTGACGGTTACGGCGATCCTATCGATATCGCGGTGCGGATCGATGTCCATGCCGATCACATACTTGCGGACTTCAACGGCACATCTGCGCCTAGCCCTAAAGGCATCAATTGTCCGCTGATTTATTCAGCTGCCTATGCCTGTTACGGCCTGAAATGCTCAATTGCGCCGGAAATCCCGAACAATCACGCATCGCTTCTTCCCTTCAAGGTGATTGCTCCGAAAGATTGCATCTTGAACGCGCAGCACCCTGCCCCTGTTTCGGTCCGCCACGTGCTCGGCCATCTGGTGCCCGATGCAGTGCTTGGTGCTGTCCATAAGATGCTGCCCGGTCGAGTACCGGCGGAAGGCTCAGGCGCGCTTTGGAACCTTCATGTTAGTGCGCGTCCGCTTTCCGGCGACAAGGCCCCAAAAGATGGGGGCCAGCGCGCCGAGGTTCTTCTGTTCAACAGCGGTGGAGCCGGTGCCCGGTCGCATCTCGACGGGCTGAGCGCCACCGCTTTTCCAAGCGGTGTTCATTCGATGTCCATCGAGGCGACGGAACATGTTGGCCCGGTAATCTTCTGGCGCAAGGAATTGCGCGACGGTTCCGGCGGCGCCGGAAAATTCCGTGGCGGGCTTGGTCAGGTTGTCGAGATTGCACCGACTGATGGACATGAGATCTACTTCAATGCCATGTTCGATCGCATCAAACACCCGCCGCGCGGGCGTGAAGGTGGCGAGAACGGCGCGCCGGGCGCGGTCCTGCTCGATGATGGTTCGGTGCTCAACGCCAAGGGCCGTCAGCATGTCCCAGCAGGACGCAGGCTGATCCTGCAATTGCCGGGCGGCGGCGGCTATGGCGCTGCGGATGAACGGTGCCTGGATGCCAAACAGCGCGACAAAGAATTTGATTATGTCGTGAATGGTTGACCATCAGATCCTGTCAGAAGCCGCCTTTAGGGCGGCTTCTCCTTTTTCCCGATCCACAAACAAGAGCATTCCAATGCAATATGAAAATAGAAGATCGGCGGGCATCCAGTCATCGCCGAGCATGGCTGTTTCGATGGCCGCCAAAAAGCTGCGTGCCGAGGGGCGAGACATTATCGATTTGTCGTTGGGCGAGCCGGATTTTGAACCGCCGCACCATGTTCTGGATGCTGCCTGCACAGCAGTCAAAGCTGGCGGTGTTCGTTACGGAGCAGCAGCTGGAACCGAAGCGCTTCGCGCCGCGATTATTGCCAAGTTCAAGCGTGACAACGGTCTAGATTTTTCACAGGAAGAGCTGACCGTCGCCAATGGCGCAAAACAGATCTTGTTCGATGCGTTCCTCGCCACCCTCGAACCGGGCGACGAAGTGGTTATCCCCACACCTTGCTGGGTTTCTTATGGCGATATCGTTTCCTTGCATGGTGGCACGCCGGTCTATGTTGAATGCGGACCACAAGATGATTTCAAACTGACGGTCCAACTACTGGAAAAGGCCATCACACCACGCACGCGCTGGCTGATGCTGAACTCGCCATCCAATCCCACCGGCGCGATCTACAGCGCTACAGAATATCAGGCGCTTGCGACAGCGCTGGAAAAACACCCTGGTATTCTCATCCTTTCCGATGAGATTTACGAGCACATCTTGCTACGCGACCATCCCTTCGTTTCCTTCGGCAGCGTCTGCCCGCAATTGCGGGAACGAACTCTCATCGTCAACGGTGTCTCAAAAGCCTACGCGATGACGGGCTGGCGAGTTGGCTATGCGGCAGGTCCAAAGGCGCTCATTGCAGCAATCAACAAGATGCAGTCGCAAAGCGTCACATCCGTTTGCAGCATTGCGCAGGCGGCCGCAAAAGCCGCACTCGATGGCGACCAGAGTTTCGTGCAGGAAGCAGCCCAGACGTTTCGCCGTCGCGCCGATCTTGTCGCGACCTATCTGTCGGAAATACCCAATATTGACTTCCGCCAGCCGGACGGCGCGTTTTATGCGTTCATCGGTGTCAGCAGACTGATTGGCAAAACGACCCCCGCCGGCGCGACGTTAGAAAGCGACACTGATGTTGCAGGATATCTGCTCAATGATTTTGGCGTATCCAGCGTGCCTGGTATCGCTTTTGGCGCGCCCGGCTTCATCCGCTTGTCCATTGCCGCTTCTGAAGCAGAACTGACCAAGGCCTGTGAACGCCTGAAAAAAATGGCCGCGTCACTATAAACGCGGCCTTTATTGCATCTTATAAAGAAACCGCGGGTGATGGACCCGCGGTTTTTCCTTTTGATCGCTCAAGCCGCCTGTTTGCGGCTGTACTTGCCGATGAGCGCTTCGAGAAGGCCTTCTTCCTCTCTGGTCAGATCGCAAAGTGGAGAACGAACCTTCCCGGCATTGAAGCCCTGAAGACGCACGCCTGCCTTGATGGCTGCCACGGCATAGCCCTTCTGGCGGTTGCGAATTGCCATGAACGGATAGAAGAACTCGTTGAGAATCCGCTCGCATGTGGCGCGTTCACCTGCCCTCAGCGCACGATAGAATTCCACCGCCAGACCAGGAACGAAGTTGAAAACGGCTGAAGAATAGGTCGTGAACCCGGCGCCCAGATAGGCTTCGGCGAAGAGTTCCGCCGTCGGCATTCCGCCCAGATAGGTCAGACGATCCCCCATCTTGGCCGTAATCTGGCGAACGAGCCCGATATCACCCACACCATCCTTGAAACCGACAAGATTGGGGCACTCATCACACAAGCGAACCAGCGTGTCGGCCTGAAGAACGGCATTATCACGATTATAGACCATGACGCCGATGCCAATTGACTGGCAGATGCGCTTGACATGTTCGTAGAGACCCTGCTGAGGCGCATCGATCAGATAATGTGGCAGAAGCAATATCCCGTCCGCTCCAGCCTTTTCAGCTGACTTGGCAATTTCTATCGCCATTTCCGTCCCATAGCCGCAGCCCGAAACAATCGCTGTGCCGCTGTTGCCAACGGCCTCCTTTGCCGCAGACACGATGGCCGGAATTTCACTCGGGCGCAGAGAAAAGAACTCGCCGGTGCCGCCGGCGGCGAACAATACCGGTGCATCGAAGCCCGAAAGCCATTCTACATGGGCTTTATAGCTTTCCGGCGCAAACTGCCCCTCGGCATCGAAATGCGTTACCGGGAAGGAGAGCAATCCTGCTCCAAGCTTTTCCTTGATCTGCTGCGGTTCCATATGTTGACCCCTTTTTTGATGTCTGCATATGACCTAGCGCAGTCAGATATTATATGTCAACAACTTATATTATAAGTAAGAGCGAACTTGTCTGAGAATGCTGCGGTATCGCATCTGGCTTCCCTTCAAATGCCGCCGCATTGCCGACCGTGCAGCCTCTTCATCGCCATTGGAAATGGCCTCGATGATCTGGGAGTGTTCATCATGAATACGCGCGATATAATCGGCAGAATTCGTATCTGACTGGGACTGTAAAGCCGCACGCGGAATAACACCGCTACCAATCATCGTCAGAAACTCGCGAAAGCGAGGATTGTTGGCCGCATCAGCAATCGCCAGATGCAATGCGAAATCCGCCTCCGCTGTCGGCTGTCCAGCTTCCAGGCAAGTGAGTACTTGCCGATGGCAATTAATGATAGCCTCTTCCTGCTGGGGAGAGCGACGCAGTGCTGCAAGTCCTGCAGCCTCTACTTCTACGCCTGTGCGCAGCTCGAGCAGCTCAATAACCGATGAAACTCGGTCATAATCGAGGTTGTGAAATGGCAGGGTTTCAGCGGATTGCGCCTCAAGCACAAAAACCCCGGCTCCCTGCCGGGCTTCGACGAGCCCGTCGGCACGCAGGGCGGCCACCGCCTCGCGAATAACCGTGCGGCTAACCCCATAGGCTTCAGTCAGCTTTGCTTCGCTAGGCAGTTTCATTCCCGGCTTGAACTCACCGGACTGGATCAGTTTTTTTAGCTCGCCACTGACTTTGACAACGAGATTGCCCGCAGGACGGGCGGATGTTTCATTGCTTCTTGTTGCCATCATCGCGGTCCTGCACATTGTTTTCCGTAATCCTGTGGTAGCAGGCCCGCGGAGCGCTCACAAGTCAGGTGATACGAGTTATCGGTGTTATCGTCTATTTCTTCGCAATTTGTATGACAAGTTAAAGGCACCTCATGCAAACGCCGATCTGCGTGAAACAGATCGGCGTTTTTGTTTCAAAAGGCAGCGCTGGCTCAAGGCCAAGCCGCACCTGATCATTTCTTGGATTTGAATTCCTTTTGATAGACTTCGTCAGCCATGGTCCGCAATGCGCGCCCGATGGCTGCATATTCATACTCGTTGAGATTGGCGAGCGATGCGCGGCCAGCCGGTTGCTGCGTGCCAAATCCTGTACCCGGCAAGAGAACGATGCCGGTTTCATCAGCAATCCGGAACAACAGCTCGGTCGGCGATATGTTCTTCTTCACCCAGGCTGCAAACTCGTCTCCATAGAGACGGCGCGCAATGTCTTCCAGATCGAGCAAGGTGTAGTAATCGACTTCATTGCTATCGGTTTGCGGCGGAAGGCCCAGTTCGCGATACAGCGCTGCCTCACGATTACGGATGAGCTTCTTCAGTTCGGCCTTATAGGCATCCTTTTCATCCATCAGACCGAACAGGGAGAACAAAACCATCTGGACCTGCTGCGGCGTGGAAAGACCTGCAGTGTGGTTGAGGGCGACGGTGCGGCTATCCGCGACAAGACGGTCAATGAATTTCAGCTTTGAAACATTGGGCACCAGCGATGAATAACGCTGATCCAGTTCCTTTTTCGCCGAACCCGGCAAGTCTTTCAGCTTTGCATCCAGAACATTTTCCTTCTGCATGGCGATTGCACCCAGACGCCAGCCGGTCGCACCAAAATATTTCGAGAACGAATAAACGAGCATCGTGTTGTACGGGCATATTGCGAAGATCGATTTGAAATCGTCAGCGAATGTCCCGTAAACATCATCGGTCAGGATGATGAGGTCGGGGCGCTTTTCCTTGACGATTTTGGCGATCTGGTCCAGCCCGCGTTGATCCACCTTCACCGATGGCGGGTTGCTCGGATTGATCAGGAAGAACACCTTGACCGATTTATCGAGCAGCTTGTTCAGCTCGGCCTCTGGATATTGCCAACCCTGTTTAGGGTCCGCGTTGATATGCACCTCTTTGAGCCGATAATTATTCAGTTCCGGAATTTCGATATAGGGCGTGAAAGCGGGCATGCCTATAGCAACCGTATCGCCTTCTGTAAGAATCTTGTTCTGCTTCAGCGTATCGAAAATATAGGTCATGGCGGCGGTTCCGCCTTCGACCGCAAACAGATCGACCTTATCGGAGCTCATATAGCCGCCGATCATTTCCCGGACGAGATAGTGTTTCACAATCTCTTCGCTGATTTTCAGCATGCGCGGCGGAACCGGATAGTTACAACCGAGAATGCCCTCCACCATTTCGTGCAGATATTCGGACGGCGAAAGCCCGAGCTGATCGCGCACGTAGGAAAGCGAACGTCCGAGGAACTGAACACCGGGCTGATCGCTATTGTCGGAAATAAAACGCTGGAACCGGCCTTCAATGCCTTCAATCTTCGGAAGTCCACCAACACCCGTTGAGAGATAGGAATAAGACAATTCTGCTTCTGCAACGGCAAACAGGCCCAGACGCAGAAATGCCCGGCGCGGTATAGTGGCCAGGAAATTCGGATTGCCACGACCGGCATTGAGCATGGCATGGTTTGCTTTGCTGGAAGCGAGTTCGATAAGGGCATCCTTCAGCTCAAACGGGCTCAGCTTGGCATATTTGCTATATTCATTCTTCGCCATGATCTATTCCTCAGGAAAACGCGACTACCAGTGGCCCGAGCAAGGTCAGGAACACGTTGGCAAGTGCATAGGTGATTGCGAAAGGGGTGGTTGGTATCGAGTTACCGGCTTTGTCCAATATCTCGCCAAAGGCCGGGTTTGCGCTGCGCGAACCGGACAGCGCACCGGCAAAGACGGCTACGTTGTCGTATTTGAGAACATAGCGGCCAAACAGCATGGTAATGATGAGCGGGAGAATGGTCACGACAACGCCGATCAGGAAAATCGACAGGCCGCTGCTGACGATCGTCTGAACCGCTTGCAACCCCGACTGGAGACCAACAACGGCCACGAAACCGGCAAGACCGAGATCGCGGAGAAGCGTCGAAGCTGCGGTTGGCATATTGCCGATAGCCATGTTGCGACTACGATACCAGCCGAACAGCAGACCTGACAAAAGGGCCCCGCCCCCGCTTCCGAGCGTCAACGGAATGGAGCCCAGACGAATGACAGCGAGACCGATCAAAAGACCGACAGCAATTCCAAGACCATGGAAGACAAAATCCGTCTTGTCGCTGACAACGATAACCGGCCCGATAGAGCTGGCAACACGCTGCAAGTCCTGATCCGTTCCGTAAAGGGAAACGACGTCCCCAGCAGCAATAACGGTGTCGGCTTTGAGTGGAAGTGGCTTATCGGCTCGCTTGACGCCGATCACGTAAATGCCGTGACGAAGTTCCGAGCTGATATGCTGCTTGATGTCTGCGACTGACTTGCCGACGAACTCCGGAGCGGTGATCGTCACATCCCGTATAGCGACGATCACATCCATGCCATCGGATGATTGCAGCTCGGAGCCAACTTCATTGCCCAATGTAACAACACCAGTACGGCGCCCTACAATCAGCACGATATCGTTGGCTTCCAGCTTCAAATCCGGTGACACACCGATGATCTTGTTTGCGCGTTTGACGCGCTCGACCGTGATGGAGTTGTCGATTGAGGTCTTGGCCTCGATTTCAGCGACGGTTTTTCCGGCAGCCTTGTCCACCTGATAAATACGCCCGACAAGGTCAGGCGCAGCTTCCTGCTCATTGGGGCCGAGCAACCTTATACCGGCCAAGAGTTCCGCTTCAGCCTTGATAGCGTCGTCACGAATGGTCCGTCCCATGAATTTCGGCAACAGATTGACGCAAACGAGGATCGCGCCAAAAGAACCGAAAATATAGGTAACCGCGTACCCCACCGCGACATTGGCCTGCAATCGCTGAACTTCGTCGGCGGCAAGGCCAAGTTTCGAAATCGCCGAACTGGCGGTGCCAATGATGGCTGACTGTGTCAGGCCCCCTGCGGCAATGCCGGCTGCAAGACCTTTGTCGAGGCCGAATATTCGCGCCAGGACAACAACCGTCACCAATCCGCTGATGGCCAGCACTGCGGCCATCGCAATCTCGCGAAGAGATTGACGCCCAAGCGACCGAAAGAATTGCGGCCCGCTTTCAAAACCGACGGCATAAATGAAAAGGGCGAAGAGCACAGCCTTCACCCCATTATCTATGTGAACACCCACCTGGCTGATCACAACTGCCACGAGCAGCGAGCCAGCCACGCCACCCAGCTGGAACTTCCCAAAATGTATTTTTCCCAGCGCGTAGCCACCAGCCAGAGATAGAAATAATGCTATCTCCGGTGCCTGCTCAAATACGGACTGAAGCCACTGCATACTGCCCTCCAAGCCACAATCGGACAGGTAAGGAGAGTAGGGCGCAGTTGCTTTAAGGCAAGCAAAGTCGCCAAGAAAAATTAGAGTGCTATAAAATAAGCATACACGATGGCTAATCTCGATAGTTCTACGAGATTAAGGAAGAAATCTTTCGCAAGCTAACCATCAGAATAACGCACCCTGCTCCGAAAAGAACCAGCTGCAATAGTTGTCGCGTTACAACCCGCGAGATGACCGCGGCGAACGGTCACCAAAGCTGCTCACATGCTTATACATAGCAGCGACAGCTACTCGTTAATTTCAGGCACAACCAGCTTGGTGAGTTTGTGAAGCGAGTCTTGCCAGCCCAGATAGCAGGCTTCCGCAGGAATAATGTCCGGCACGCCTTCCTGTGTGATGGTGACTTCCGTTCCGACAGAAACGGCTTTCAGAACAACCGTAACCTTCATCTCACCCGGCAGGTTCGCATCGTCGAACTTATCCGTATAGACAAGACGCTCACCGGGAACGAATTCGAGATATGTCCCGCCAAAGCCGTGGCCATGGCCCGTCGTGAAATTGCGAAACGACATTTTATGACTGCCGCCAACCTTCGCATCCAGTTCGTGAACGGTGCAAAGATATCCATAGGGTGGCAACCAGCTCGCTATTGCGTCTGGCTCGATAAATGCCCGGAAAATCTTTTCAGGCTTTGCGGCAATGACACAATGCAGGCGAATTGTACTCGGCATGACTTCCTCCCATTGCTTGATTACTCCCGCTCGTGGATGACAACATTCCCGTTTCCGTCATCCACCACAGGGACCGCATCAAGTCCGTCCAGCCCGGCCGACAGACAGGTGCCGCTCTCGGCGTCGAACATCGCATCGTGAGCTGTGCAGAGGAGACGCGTACCATCGGGCGAGAGTATCTCGTCTGACCGGTAGTTTAATGGGAGATATTGATGCGGACAAGCATTGACGAAACCGCGCACGATTCCGTCCCGCCTGATAAGAAGAAGTGGAAACTCCTTCCCGTCGCTACGCAGGACCAAACATTTTGTATGTCCGTCGGCTACGTCTGCCGACGGACATAGAACCGTACCGCTCTCAGGTGCTCCGGAATACGAGCGCCACGCTTCACTCATGCACGATTGCCAGCCAGTTGGGCGCTCTTGGATTTCGGCTGCACATTGCCCAACACACCGCGCTGGATCTGATCTTCCTCAATGGACTCGAACAAGGCCTTGAAATTGCCCTCGCCAAAGCCGTCATCGCCCTTTCGTTGAATAAACTCGAAGAAGATCGGCCCAATTACGGTCTTTGAGAAAATCTGCAGAAGGATGCGCGTTTCGCCACCGCCCAGAACACCTTCGCCATCGATGAGGATTCCACGCTTCTTCAACTTGTCGAGCGGCTCGTTGTGGTCTTTGACACGCGCCTTGGACTTTTCATAATAGACGTCTGGAGGACCGGGCATGAATTCCAGACCCTGCGCCGCAATTGCATCCGTGCCGCCATAAATATCATTGCTGGCGATTGCTATATGCTGGATGCCCTCGCCCTTATATGCGCGAAGATATTCTTCGATCTGGCTATGATCATCCGCACTTTCATTGATTGGAATGCGGATTTTCCCGTCAGGAGACGTCAGTGCGCGACTGGTCAGCCCGGTCATTTTCCCGGCAATATCGAAATAGCGGATCTCACGGAAGTTGAATGTGTCGTGGTAGAATTTGTACCAAGTGTTCATATTCCCGCGCACCACATTATGCGTGAGATGGTCGAGGTAGTAGAAGCCAAAACCCTCCGGTTTCGGGTCGACTTCGCCAAGCCATTTGAACTCGGCTGAATAGCACGAACCATCGTCGCCATATGTATCCACGAAGTAAAGTAGCGAGCCGCCAATGCCGATGACAGCGGGAACATCGAGCGACTTGCCGTCGCCGCGATATTCTTCCGCACCCAGTTCCACTGCACGCCGGAGCGCATGGCCGGCATCCACCACACGCCATGCCATGGCCGGCGCACAGGGGCCGTGGTCTGCAACAAACGCCGCGGCATGGCTGTTGGGCTCACGGTTCAGAAGATAATTGATATCGCCCTGACGGTAGAGAACAATGTCCTTCTTGCGATGTTTGGCGACAGGTCGAAACCCCATCTGGCGGAACAGAATGTCGAGCTTTTCGGGCTCGGGATGCGCGAATTCGACAAATTCAAAGCCATCCGTCCCGGCGGGATTTGCTTCGTTGATTTCGGCTTTCGGCGCGTCGTGCGGAAATGGTCCCATTTTGAATCCTCCTTATCGTGATTAAGAGGAATTCTATGAGAAGCATTGCGCGAAGTGCTTGCAATGTCGCGCGACCTCGGAGAAGATTTGCAAAAACTGTGAGCCTTAAGGACATTTCATGCACGAAATTACCCTGGATTCCTTTGATCGTGCAATTCTGCAAACATTGCAGCGGGATGCATCATTGACCAATGCCGAGCTTTCCGAACTCGTCAATCTGTCCCAATCCCAATGCTCGCGTCGCCGCACACGGTTGGAACAGGAAGGCATTATTCAAGGCTATTCTGCCCGTCTCGATGCCGCACGACTGGGGTACGGCCTGCGGGCTATCACACGCATCAATCTATCGACGCACAACGAACGCACTGATGAATCCTTTGTCAGCTTTCTCGCAAGACATGAAGAAGTGCGCGAAGCCTATTCGGTTTCGGGCGATGCGGATTATGTGCTGATCATCGTTGCAAAGGATCTTTCGGCCTTTGCTGATTTCATACATCTCGTATTGCTGCCGCACCCGCAGGTCGCCCGCGTGCAATCGGAAATCGCCTTGCGCACGATGAAGTCCGAAATTGGCCTGCCCATCGGCTAGACATGCCACGGCTGGCTGAGATCAGAGACATGCAGTCTAGGATTCACTCTCTATTCGCGCGAGCAGGTCGAGCAGCAAGGGGCGCAACCGGCGGATTTCTTCGCGGTGGGTCAGGCTCAGTTCGGCCAATATTCTTTCCGCCTCATCGGTCAGAGCGAGCACAGTTTGCCGTTTATCGTCCGTTCCCGGTAAACGTTTGAGAAGACCCAGTGCTTCCAGACGCGCGATCAATCCGCTGGCGCTATGCGGCTTCAAAACCAAACGTTCCGCAACATAACCGACCGTCGCCTTACCATCCGTTGCAGCACGAATGGCCAACAGCGCCTGATGCTGCTGCGGTGTCAGATTACACTCTCCGGCCTTGGTTTCACTGAAAGCCATGAAGTTTCGCAACGAATAGCGAAAATCCGCCAGCACCGCATAATCGTCATCAGTCATTTTTCTCGAAGCCATTTTTACCTTCTTGAATTATATCGCATTACGATATAATTCGCTTTCGATCTCATCAAGTCCGGAGCTATTATGTCCACGCCTTCAGCCATACCAAATCTTCCAAGATTGCGCGACCATACGACCGATCGCCGTATGTTGATGCTCGCGCTTGCAGCTATCGTGGTTGGCACAGGTGGCGCGTTCGGGGCATGGTTGTTGCTGAAACTCATTGCCCTTTCGACCAATCTTTTCTGGTTTGGCCGGTTTTCATTCGCCAGTACCGAAATCATCGCCAATCAACTGGGCTGGCTGGCGCTTGTCATACCCGTTATCGGTAGTCTCATTATCGGATTGATGGCGCGATATGGTTCGGAAAAAATCCGCGGTCACGGAATTCCGGAAGCGATTGAAGCGATCCTGTTTGGCGAAAGCCGTCTTTCGCTCAAAGTTGCGGTGTTGAAGCCGTTGTCTTCTGCAATCTCCATCGGCAGCGGTGGTCCGTTCGGTGCCGAGGGACCAATCATCATGACGGGCGGAGCCATCGGCTCTTTATTCGCACAGCTTTTTGAACTGAGTGCAGCGGAGCGCAAAACCCTGCTCGTCTCAGGCGCTACAGCAGGCATGACGGCGATATTCGGCACACCCATGGCAGCTATCCTGCTTGCATTGGAAGTATTGCTCTTCGAATGGAAGCCGCGCAGTTTCATACCCGTTGTTGTCACCGTTCTGGTCTCAACAGCCTGGCGGCCCTTTCTGATCAGTTCAGGACCGCTTTTCCCCTTCATGAGCATCGACGCCAGCGGTGGAATGCCTCTTTTGTTTGCGCTGATCCTCGGCGCTATTGTCGGCATCCAGAGCGTGTTGCTCTCAACCGGCCTTTATCGCATTGAAGACATGTTTCACCGGCTGCCGGTTCACTGGATGTGGTGGCCAGCTCTTGGCGCCATTGCGGTCGGTATCGGCGGATTGATTGATCCGCATGTCCTTGGTGCGGGCTATGCCAGCATTCAGCAATTGCTGGATGGCTCAATGACGCTGAAGGCAATTGCATTACTGCTGGTGGTCAAGGCGGCGGTCTGGCTGATCGCGCTGGGGTCTGGCACTTCCGGCGGTGTGCTTGCGCCGCTTCTTTTGCTCGGCGGCGCTCTGGGCGCATTGATTGGACAGTTTCTGCCCGGGGGCGCAGGTTTCTGGGCGATGATCGGCATGGCCGGGATATTGAGCGGCGCGATGAGGGCCCCGCTGACAAGTGCAATCTTTGCGGTTGAGCTTACAGGCCATTTTGCCGCCTTGCCCGAGACAATTGCTGCGTCGGCCTCCGCCTATGCCGTCAGCGTGCTCATTCTCAATCGTTCAATTCTGACGGAGAAAATTGCGCGTCGGGGACGGCACATCTTGCAGGAATATTCCGTGGACCCGTTTGCATTCCTTCAGGCCGCTCACGTGATGACACCCAGCCCCGAATGCCTGTCGGGCAAGCAGTCGATTGATGCCACAATTGCATTCTTCACCAAAGACGCGCGTCACAGAGCCTATCCGGTTCTGGACGATGACGGGCGCTTGCTCGGTCTCGTTTCACGATCAGAAGTCTTGCAATGGCAGGTTTCGGGCGCTCCGGTAGCAACCTCGCTTGCTGAAACGCTCTCCGATGCCTCGCAGCCAACTGCTTTTACATCAACGCCACTCGGTGAAGTTGCCGATCTTATGGTCATGAGCGGCATTCCACGCATCCCCATTCTCGACCCGCAATCCAATAAGGTGGTTGGCCTCGTCTCGCGGCAGGACCTGCTCAAAGCGCGCATTCAACACAGCAATGTCGAGATGGTTCGTACCCGCTGAGAATTGGCACCGAGTAATCGCTACCTGTAAATTTCTGGCTTGTAGCGACTACCCAAACGATATCGATCACCGGCATAGATCAGCTTGTTGACGGTCGCGACCGTATCTCTGGTCCATGTACGGCGGTCGAGATGAAGGCAAGCCGCATCGACCTCAATTTGCAGCAAAGCTGCAATGTGGGCATCGGCAGTAACGGCGGAGATCACCTGTTCGACTTCCGTCATCGGTGTGCTCTTTTGCAGATAATCGTAGGTCGTGATGGTGTGGAAATCCTGCAGCTCATAGTCCTGCACCAGTTGCGTATTGACGAAGCGTTCTTCCAACTGCACGGGCACATTGTTTTCGAAATGCACGATTATTGAATGCGCAACATCTATAGGGCTTTGCAGTTCAAAAGCATTCAACAGTGCTGCATCCGGCTGCACTATATCGAGTGCCACCACCTGCGCACGATGCGTGCCGCCACGCGCCGCGATTTCATTGGCAATGTTGACCACTTCGATCAATGTCGTTTCGGGCTTTGGTGGGGAAACGAAGGTGCCGACACCCTGAATACGTTTCAAAATACCCTGATCGGTGAGTTCGCGTAGCGCCCGATTGACGGTCATGCGGGAAATGCCGAGCGCATCGACAAGCTCATGTTCAGATGGCAGGCGAAAATTTCCAGGCCAACGTCCAGACCGGATATTTTCCAGAACCTGGGCTTTGACCTTTTCGTAAAGCGGCCCTGCTGTCTCGGGCAATTCCATCGCTGATGCGTGATCACTATCCGATTTGCCGGTAGAGCCCATGATTAAACTACGCTCCTATCCGTATGATCGTTTTCAGACCCTCGGCCTGCCCTGCAAGCAAGCGGTCGTAAGCTTCTGGTACGTCATCAAGCGAAATTTCTCGATCAATCAATTCGACAAGCGATGCTTCTAGTTCGGGGAGCAAGGCCGCGATTTCCGCAAGTTCATCCTGATAGGCATGGCAGCCGATCAGACTGATTTCACGTTCGACCAGAACATTCGGATCAAGCTCAATCTTGCCGTGCGAAATCCCGACGAGCGCCAGAGAACCGCCACCTGACAGGACGTCGATTATCGCATTCAAAACGGCTATATTGCCAGTCGCATCGATTGCGTAACGCAAAGTCTTTCCCGAAAGTGCCGCTTCCAACGCATTATTGTCGAGTTGAACACTGGTCGCGCCGGTTACCCTTGCAACAAGTTCTGCCCGCTGTTCATTACGGTCGCAGACCAGCACCGGCCCGTCGTGCAAGCGCGACAGCAACAGAGCGGCAAGCCCGCCAATCGGTCCGCAACCGACAACCAGAACCGCCTCGCCTGACGGCACACGCTGTTTGCGAATGGCGTGCAACGCAACCGAAAGCGGCTCGCCCATCGCGGCCACAACAGGGTTGATGTTGGCAGCATAGGGGACAAGCAAACGGGCAGGCAGCGCCGTCTCTTCGGCAAAGCCACCGTCACAGACTTCACCGATAAATCCAAGCGTGGAACAGACATTGTGCCGACCGCTCGCACAGGCCGGGCACTCGCCGCACCAATATCTGGAATCGGCGATCACCGTATCACCCGGCTTGAACCCGCTGACCCCGGCACCAATCTCGGTCACGACACCAGCAAATTCATGCCCCGCGACCGATGGCGAGCGGGTGATCCACTGTCCTGTCGAGAAGTTGTGCAGGTCAGAACCGCAAATTCCAGCCGCTGACACTTTCAGTCGAACCCAGCCCGGTTCAAGTGCCGCTGGCGGGTCGATATTCTCGACCCGCAAATCCTTGGCCGCATAAAGCCGAACCGCTTTCATGGAACCCACCTTGTTCAGAGATAGTCTTTACGGATTTCCGAAACGGCATTTTCATGAGAGGAAAAGCCCTCATAACGGGCAAGCGTGCGGGCGTGCTTGGCGAATTCCGGATAGGCGGAAGCCGTCACATAGCCGATGGAAGAGCGCTTCACGAAATCGGTGACGGAAAGCGGGCCATAGGTGCGCGCCCAGCGGCTAGTCGGTAGAACAGCATTGGGGCCAAGGCCGAAATTGCCGATAACGACTGGCGTATGCGGCCCCATCAGAATTTCGGCCGCCTCTGTGATGTGGCCAAGATGCGCAAACGGATCGGTCGAAAGCAGCTCCAGATGTTCCGGCGCGTAATCGTTGATAAAGCGATAGCTTTCCTCGACTGACGACGTCAGAACGATGCCGCCATATTTGCCGGTCAGCACAGTCTTGGAGAAGCCGACGCGCTGTTCCGTCATGCGTGCCCAATGATCGGGGAGAGCGGCAAGTGCTTCCTCAACCACGCGACGGCTATGCGTGACCAGCCAGGCTGATGAATCCGGGCCATGTTCGGCTTCGATCAGAAGGTCGAGCGCGGCAAGACCGCCCTTGACGGTATCGTCGGCAAAAATCACCGCTTCGGAAGGACCTGCGGGAAGACCCGGATCGATGACGCCACCCAGAAGGCGCTTTGCAGCGACAACCCACGGGCTGCCCGGACCAACGATCTTGAGCGCGGGCTTAACCGTCTCCGTGCCATAAGCAACCGCTGCAACAGCCTGTGCGCCGCCCACCTTATAGACAGTTTCCACACCAGCAAGACGTGCCGCGACAAGCGTTGCGGCATCAACCGAGCCATCCGGCGTCGGCGGGGTCACAATGGCCAGTTCCGGCACACCGGCGACGACAGCGGGAACGGCTGTCATCATGGTGACAGACGGAAATGCGCCTTTCCCGCGCGGAATATAAAGCGCCACAGAGCGGATCGGTGTGAAACGGTCACCAGCAAAAGCGCCAGGCCGCATTTCCTTCAGCCACATCGCTTCCGGCTTCTGCTCTTCGTGGAAATGACGGATATTGTCGATGCCAAACTGAATGGCTTCGATGACGTCTTTTTCGACCTTGTCGAAAGCCGCGTCAAACTCCGCCTCGGTTGCCTTGATATTCGCCGGATCAACGTCGGCCTTGTCCAGATCGCGCGCAAACCGCACCAGTGCAGCGTCGCCTTCCGTGCGCACCGCTTCGATGATCGGCTTTACTTTCTCGATAAAGCCGGAAAGATCTGTTTCCGAACGCTTCAGAAGCTCCGCACGTCCAGCATCATCCAGTTTTGCCAGTTCATGAAAGGTAACATCGGACATAGTCGGCTCCTTGCTTGCTGCCATGGGGACGCAGCTGGTCATTTCGATTTGAGGAAAATGTCGAGCCCGACCAACCGGTCGAGCAGGAAAATGGCAAACGCAGCGCAGGCGATGAAAACAACGGAGATCGCTGCAAGATCGGGTGTGATGATGGACCGGATCGAATTGTAAATCTGCACCGGCAGGGTGACGATGCGAGCATCAACCAACAGCAAGCTCACCAGAAATTCGTTGAGTGCCAGAATGAACATCAGCAATGAACCGCTGATCACACCCGGCACGACAACGGGCAGTGTGACAAAGAAAAATGTCGATATGGGCCCTGCCCCGCAATTGGCCGCCGCCAGCTCAAGATCGGCATCGAGATTGGCGGCGCTTGCCGTCACCGCCCAGATCATGAATGGGAGATTGATGACGCAGGCTGCAATCCCCACCGGCCACAGCTGACCCAAAATGCCTGCATGACCGAAGATCAGCATCAAACCGATGCCTGAACCGATCAGCGGGATCGTAAAGGGCAGAAGCAGATAGATCTGGATCGTCTTTTCAAAGCGAACCGCATATTTGGCCAGAGCAATACCGGCGAGCGTCCCGATCGGAATGGCCGCAATGGTGCAGATGAAGGAGACGTAGAGCGAACGCAGGAATGCGTCCCACAAGTCGCTCGTCCCGACGATCTTCTGATACCACTTCAATGAAAACCCTTCCGGGGGAAAGGTGATCATATTGCCCGAGGTAAAGGAAGCACCGAGAACCACGATGGTCGGCGCCGAAAGCAGGACCAGCACGGCAATCACAAAGGTCCAGATGACAACAGACTTGGACAATGGAGCGGTCATTTGCGTGCCCTCCCCATGGCAAGTGTTCCAGCACCGAACAGCGTGAAAACGAGCCCGACAAGGATGGAGCCGACACCGACTAAAAGCAGCGCCAATGTCGCGCCCAGTCCCTGATCGGAGGTGCGGAAGAACTGGTCATAAATCGCGTTGGCGATAAAATCCTGAGAACCGCCGCCAAGGATTGCGGGAATAGCAAAATCAGTGAGCGACAGCGTCATGACCACCAGCCCCGCGCCAATCAGGCCGGGGCGCGCCATGGGTAGCACAACATGCGCAAATGTTCGCACCCAGTTCGCGCCGAGCGAGCTTGCCGCCGCTTCCATTTCTTCAGGTATTGCCGTCAACGCCGGGGCCAGCATCAAGACTGCGAATGGCAGCATATATTGCACAAGTCCGAACAGCACCGCCGGGTAGTTATAAAGCAGACGCAAAGGCGCGATACCGACGAGGCCAAGCGCCTCGTTTACCATGCCCTGATTGCCCAGAATGATGAGCCACCCATAAGCGCGCACCACCTGCCCGATGAAAAACGGCAGGAAAAGCGCGATCAGCAGAAATTTGCGTAGCGCCGCTGAAGGCGTTCTGACCATCAGATAAGCATAAGGAAATGCCAGAACGAGCGTGAAAAAGGTCACGACGAACGATCCCAGAAGACTGCGCCAGGCGACCGTCGCAAATAGGGATTCCGTCAGAGCACGCTTGTAGTTTGCCAGCGTATAATAGTCAGACATCAGGAAGGTCGACGTATCCAGCGTGCGCAGGCTGGTATCTGCGATCTGGATCAGGCCCAGCACCAGCAATCCGACCAGAACAATCGCCGGAAGCAGCATCAGATAGGGCACAGCACGGTTAAACCGCGCGGGCCATAAAAAGGCTGCGATTGCTTCCAGCGCATCCATGATGCGCCATGTCATGGGATAGGCAGTGCGTGCCGCTCGCATGTTTCAATTCCTGAATATTTGCCTTGAGATATCGGGCATAGGATCGCCCAAAAAGGGCGATCCTTGTTGTTTAGAGGACTGGATCAGCCCTGCATAATCGCCTTGAACTTGGAGAACCACTCGCTCTCGTTCTCAACCTGTACCTTGGCCGAGATGCGGATGAGATGTTTGAAATCCTCTTCCGTCGTCGGATAAGCAGGATCGTTCACCAGATCGGCAGGTGGCGTCAAACCCGGAACCACGCCGGGCAAACCAAGACCATCGAGCCAGACCTGCTGTGCATCCTTGGTCAAGGCGAAGTTGACATACTCCTTGGCCCAATAAAGCTCATTCTCTGGCAGGCCCTTTGGAACCCAAAGACCATCCGTGTCGAACTTCGCGCCCTCTTCCGGAACGGTCCAGTCGATCTTGACCCCGTTCTTCTGCGCTTCGCGCGCATTGGTGGAGATGGTGCAGGCCAGATCGATTTCACCCTTCTGGAACCAGGTAGTGAAATCCGGATCTTCACCGAGAAGCGGCTGCTGCTGTTTCACCTTGGCGATGAAATCCCAGGCTGGCTGCATGTTGGCCGGGATGTCTTCGAGCTTGCCGCCACCGGCAACCTGCGCCGGGAAGTGGAAGCCAATGCCGTCATTGTAAAGCGCGATGCGTCCCTTGAACTTGGGATCAAGCAGCGCATGCCACGACTTCGGTGGACCATCTGGAAAGGCTTCCGGACGATAGGCCAGCACATAGACATAGCCATAGGTATTGACGATCGGATAACCGTCGAGGCCGACCGGCTTGGCAAGATCGGTGGTGTTCTTGAGGTTGGACAGATCCGACAGGTCTTCCGTCACGCCACGCAATGCCGACTTGGTCGCATTGGTCGTCGTATCCCAGTTGACATGGATCGGTGGAATGCGCTTCTGCGCCACCGCTGCCCAAAGCTTCGGCTGGATTTCGTTGTCTTCGGTCAGATCGTGGCGAATTGAAATGCCGGTCTTAGCGGTGAAGGGGTCGGAAACGCCCGCTTTCAGCGAGTCCACCCAGCTACCGCCCCAGGCGCGAACGATCAGTTCTTTCGGCTTTGCAGGCTCTTCTGCAAAGGCGCGCGACAGGCCAAGCGACGTGGTTCCGGCTGCTGCTGCCAGAGCGCCTGCGCTTTGCAGGAAGCGGCGGCGGTCGAGTATCAAAAAGGGCTTCTTCAGAGCGCTCATAATGTTCTCTCCTCTAGGGTTTTGTCTGTAATCTGGTGTTCAGTTCATGCTGCAAAAACGATGAGATCGCGGGCATTCCAGCCAATGGGAACGGTCACCCCCTCTTCAAACTGGCTGTGTCCGACAGGATCGTGATCAAACACGCGCATCAAGGCGTTGCCCAATGCCGGCACGCGCAACTCGTATACAATGCGCTCACCTTCAAAAATCGCGTCGGTCACCACGCCTTCGAGTTTCGTATCAAGCCCTGCACCGCTTTCAGCATTGGTACCAATACGGATTTGTTCAGCGCGAATGGCACAAGAAACGGTATTGCCTGCTGCAACGGGCTTATGACCATCAACCGCGACACCAGCAAGCTTTGGCCCTGCATCAACCTGCACAACGCTGCCGTCGACGGAGGAAGCCTTACCGGTGATGAAATTGGTCACACCGATGAAGTTCGCGACAAAAGCGTTGGACGGATTGCGATAGGTTTCTGATGGTCGCGCCATCTGTTGTATTTCGCCGCCATCCATAACGATGATCTCATCCGATACGACCAGAGCTTCACGCTGATCATGGGTGACGTTGATGGTCGTGACGCCCAGTTCGCGCTGGATGCGGCGAAACTCAAGCTGCATTTCTTCACGAAGCTTGCGATCAAGCGCGGCGAGAGGTTCATCGAGCAACAGAAGGTCAGGTTCAAAGACAAGGGCGCGTGCAATGGCGACACGCTGTTGCTGACCACCGGAAAGTTCGTGAACACGCCTGTTGCCCAATCCACCAAGACGAACCAGATCGAGATAGCGCTCGACTCGTTCGGGAATGGTCCGGGCATCAAACCGGCGCATCTTGAGTGGAAAGGCGACGTTTTGCGCTGCCGTCATATGCGGAAACAAGGCGAGTTTCTGAAACACCATGCCGATGGAACGCTTGTGCGACGGGACCGCACTGACAGCCTGACCATTGATGAAGATTTCGCCGACACTTGGACGCTGGAAACCGGCAATCAGCCGCAGCAAAGTCGTCTTGCCTGAACCGGACGGCCCGAGAATAGTCAGGAAACGCCCCTGTTCGAGATCAAATGAAGCCGACCGGACGGCATGGAAACCGTTATAGATCATGCTGACATTCTTGGCCGAGACGGCAGCCGGTCCGTTCTTGGCAGTAGGGCCAGTTCCGTTTCCGGTGGTTTTCATCGATGTTTCCCGTTTCATTCAGAAGCGTTTGAAAACGCCAGATAGAATTGTCTCAAATCGTGTTTCTAAGCGTCGAAACACTTAAATCGATGCCAGATAGCCGCCATCGATTGGAATAACCTGCCCCGTCACATAAGCCGAAGCTTTGCTCGCCAGGAACACCACGGCGCCTGCAACGTCTTCCATTCGGCCAAACCGACCTTGCGGAATCTTATCCAGCATGGATTTTTGCCACTCGTCGTTCTCATAGAAGACGTCCGTCATTGATGTGCGGAAATAGCCAGGTGCGATGCCGTTGACCCGAATGCCGTGCGGGGCCCATTCCGTTGCAAGCGCATGCGTCATGCCCATGAGGCCGGATTTCGACGAACCATAAGGCGCAGCCGTCGGCACGCCGACATAAGATGTGAGTGAACAAAGATTGATGATTGCGCCGCTGCTTTTGGTATGCGTCATGTGACGCGCGGCAGCCTGAGCGCAGAAGAATGCGCCTTTCAGATTGGTCGAGACAATGCGATCCCAAAGCGCTTCATCAACATCGAGCGAAGGCCGTATTTCTTCATAGCCTGCATTGTTGACGAGAATATCGAGACCGCCCAGTTCTGCGGCGGCCCGCGCAGTCACGTCAGCACAAGCATCAACATCGCGCACATCAAGCGAGAGCGGCACGCAGACGCGCCCAAGGGCGGCGATACGAGAAGCCGTTTCGGTCAGATCGTCGGACTTGCGCGCTGTTATGGCGACGTCGGCCCCCGCCGATGCCAATGCTTCGGCAATAGCCTGTCCCAGACCCCGGCTTGCACCAGTGACCAGCGCCTTACGCCCGCTAAGGTCGAAAAGCGATAAAACCTGCATCATGTTCCCCTATGGACCTTGCCTGAACTAACATCGCCAGAACTTCTAATCATTCTGCGAGTAATGTTTAGCAATTTTTTATGGTCTCCCCGACATAAAGGCATCTTTTTAGCAACTTGTCTATACATATATATACAAAATAAGAGTTTAGTCTTAGAACTCTCTTTATGAAGGACGCGCCGCATCCAAGAGCGCGCCATCAGAGGAGAACGCAAATGGCCAATGATGAAGCACCGCTTAGCAATCTGATTCGTCCGGAAATACGTGCGCTTAGCCCTTATAATGCGGGACTGACGATTGCCGAAGTTGAAGACCGATATCACCCCGCGCAGATCGCAAAACTCGGCTCAAACGAGAATCCATTAGGTCCATCCCCAAAGATAAAAGAGCTATTTGCCTCGGTGCATGATTTGCTGCGGCTCTATCCAGATCCTTCTGGCCGGGCGTTGGCGCTGGAGATAGCACGAGAATTTCAGTGTTCCGAAGATCAGGTCATTCTGGGCAATGGATCAGAAGATCTGATCGGGGTGATCTGCCGTTCTGTTCTTCGCCCGGGCGATCGCGTCGTGACGCTTTATCCGTCCTTTCCTTTGCATGAAGACTATTCAACCTTGATGGGCGCAACCGTCGAGCGGGTCGAAGTCAAGCAATCGCTGGAGGCGGATGTCGACGCATTGGTGGAAGCAATCGCGAAAGGCCCTCGCCTTGTCATGTTCGCAAATCCGCTCAATCCGGTAGGAAGCTGGTTTGATCCCGAAGCGCTGCAACGGATCATAGAAGCTGTCGCGTCGGACACCTTGCTTGTGCTGGATGAGGCCTATGCGGAATATGCGGCGGGCGATGATTATCCATCTGCCATCGACCTGCTGCGCAATACCGATCTCAGCTGGGTGGTGCTTCGGACTTTCTCCAAGGCTTACGGGCTAGCAGGGGCACGCCTTGGCTTTGGCCTTACCAGCGACAGCGCCTTACGCGGATATCTCGACCGCGCACGCACACCCTTCAATGCCAATGCGATCGCGCAGGCGACGGGATTGATTGCTCGCAGTGATACCGAACATCTTGCATCAGGCGTAGCACTTGCATTGCGTGAACGGGAACGGGTGGCTGAATTTCTCACGACACGGAAAGTCCGCTTCGCCCCCTCGAAAGGCAATTTCCTGTTCATCGACGTGAAGTCGGACTCCGTCACTTTTGCTGAGAAGCTTCTACAAGACGGGGTTATCGTCAAGCCGTGGAAGCAGCAGGGGTACACGAACTTTATTCGCGTCAGCATCGGTAGCCCGGAAGAGAACGACCACTTCATGCAATCGTTTGATCGGATATGTCCGACCGGCTGATCTGCCTGATACAGACTTAAACATAAACGCCAAACAGGCGCCCTGAACTCAGAGCGCCTGCTTGCATAACTTCTCAGTGTCACCGCACAGGATGGCAGGCTACGAGGTAGGCTAATCTTATGCCTTGCCGAGACGCTTACGCAATTCGGCATTCTCGGCGCGAAGCTTTGCAGCCAGCTCCTTGCGCAGCTTCAAGTTTTCAGCTTCCAGCGCCACAAGCGCTTTCAAGTCGTCGCCCACAGATGGCTGGACCGTTGCGGGTGCCGCGGTCTTTCCAGCGGCGTTTTTCCAGTTGTAATAGGTCTGTTCGCTGACTTCGGCCTGCTGCAAAACGGCTTTCAGTGTGGTCTCGCCGCTCTTCATCGCCTTTGCGACAGAAGCGAGAATGGAAGTGCGTTCAGCCGGAGAATATCTCTTCCTCGTGCCAGCGATAGGCGTTGCGGCAGTTACATCCGCCTTGGTTGCCTTCGCAACTGGCTTTGCAACCTTCGCTTTGGGCTCAGCCTTCTTGCGTGTTTTTGGCTTGGCTCCCGCAGACTTCTCTACGAAGTACGGCTTGAGATTGGCGCGAATGCGATCCAGAACTGTCTCACCAGTCAGATCAGGCTCGAAAGTCTTGCCGGTGATCTGTTCGTAGGCCTGAATATAGACCTTCGACGTCTGTTCGATCAGATCAAGCGGAATTTCCGGGATCGGGTCCTTGTAAGGATCGCAACGCTCGGTGACCCAGGCGCGCACAAAATCCTTGTCAAAGCTTGCCGGACGGTTGCCCGCCGCAAAGCTCTCTTCATAGCTGTCGGCAATCCAGTATCGGCTTGAATCCGGCGTATGAATTTCATCCGCAAGAATGATGCGACCGTTGGCGTCTGTCCCGAACTCGTATTTGGTGTCGACGAGGATCAACCCGCGCTCAGCCGCACGCGCCTGTCCGCGCTCGAAAAGCGCCAGCGCATAACGCGACACTGTTTCCCACTGTTCGGCCGTCAGCAGACCCTGTTCAAGGATTTCCTCACCGGAAAGGGGCTCATCATGTCCGCCGTCGAAGGCCTTGCTTGTCGGCGTGATGATCGGATGCGGCAGCTTTTCATTGTCCCTGAGACCATCGGGTAATGTAACGCCATACATCTGGCGCTCACCCTTGCGGTATTTCGTCAGGATCGATGTGCTGGTCGTTCCAGCAAGATAACCGCGGACAACCACCTCAACCGGCAGAATGTTCAACCG
This sequence comes from Ochrobactrum sp. P6BSIII, assembly GCF_014138065.1. Lineage (NCBI taxonomy): Bacteria > Pseudomonadati > Pseudomonadota > Alphaproteobacteria > Hyphomicrobiales > Brucellaceae > Ochrobactrum > Ochrobactrum sp. P6BSIII. The sequence goes on from NZ_JACGXB010000007.1 coordinate 253,939, forward strand.
CGTGCCGATGACGACATTCGGATCGGGATAAGCCAGAACATGGTTCGGGCAGATATCAGCCGTTTCCTTGAACCAGTAGGACGCAGTCTGCGTCAAAACCTGACCTTTGAACGGGATCGACGTCAAAATGACATCGAAGGCGCTCAGCCGATCAGTCGAAATGATGATACGGCTGCCGTCTGGCAGGTCGTAGTTCTCACGAACCTTGCCGTTGTAGCGGTTCGGCAGTTCCGGGATATCAGCGCTGGGGAGAATGCGCAAAGTGCTCATTGGCAGAGGCTTCCGCTGTTGGTTCCGTCTGCCCTTCCGCTTAAACGCGCAAGTGGCTGCCCGTCAAGGATGAAGTCGCCCCGAATGCCAACTCAGCACTTTGCTTCCGGCTGTGCTTGCTCGCCTTGCATACGCTCTCCCCAGTCACGCATACTGATCAATATAGGCGCCAGAGAGTGGCCAAGGCCAGTTAGCTCATATTCCACCTTCGGCGGCACTTCCGGAAAAACCGTGCGATTTATGATTCCATCGGCCTCCAGTTCCCGGAGTTGCAAAGTCAGCATCCGCGGCGTCGCCGCCGGGACAAGCCTGCAAAGCGCATTGAAGCGCAGCTTTCCTTTCAGCAGATGGAAGAGGATAACCGGCTTCCACACGCCGCCAATAACCGACAGCGTTGCTTCTACCGCGCAGCCTGTTTTGCTGACATTGCGACGCTTGCCGCGCGCCCTGACACTATCATCCATGATACTACATGCCAAATTTGTACGTACTTTTTCAAAGATCAATATAGGCCTATTTGTTCCGGCATTAAAGGAGACAATGCCGTGCAAAGTTACATTCTAACTGGAAACGAAAATCCACGCCTCAAACTGGTTGAAAAGCAGGATCGCAAACCCGGTCGCGGAGAGATTGCAGTCGATTTGCGCGCTGCATCGTTGAACTATCGCGATCTCATTGTCGCGAAGCGTACCAAAGACAGCATTCCCTTGTCCGATGGAGCGGGCGTGGTGTCGGCCATCGGAGAAGGCGTGACCGATTACGCCATCGGTGATCGCGTGGTCATCGGCTTCATGCCTGAATGGGTGGAAGGCCCCTTTTCTGAGGCCAAGAAGGCCTCAAGCCTTGGCGGGAATATTGTCGATGGCGTGTTGAGCGAGCGCATCGTCGTACCGGCAACCGGAGTCGTGCGGATACCGGACTCGATGACATTTGAAGAAGCCTCAACGCTCCCATGTGCGGGTGTCACGGCATGGTCGGCGCTTTTTGAAAGAAGACCGGTTCAGCCCGGTGAAACCGTATTGCTCCTCGGCACAGGCGGCGTGGCGATCTTTGCCTTGCAGCTCGCCAAAATGGCTGGCGCTCGGGTCATTATTACATCGAGTTCAGACGAAAAACTGGAGCGGGCCAAAAAGCTCGGCGCTGACCACGTCATCAACTATCAAACATTTCCGGATTGGGAAAATGAAGTCCTGCGGCTGACGGGCAATATGGGCGTTGATCTGGCCGTCGACCCAGCGGGTCCGGCAACGCTGAACAAGACCCTCAAGGCAACCCGCTTTGATGGACGCATATCGCTTATGGGTGTCCTGACCGGGTTCGATGGCCCCATTGAAACGGTCGCAATCCTCGAAAAGCGGATCACCTTGCAAGGCATTTATGTCGGTCCGGTATCGACACTTGCATCCCTTGTTCGCACCGGTATCAAGCCACAGATCGACAAGGTCTATCCGTTCAGCCAAGCTGAAGACGCTTATAATGCGCTCCAAGGCGCGGGGCATTTTGGAAAGCTGGTCATCAAGATCGGACAGTAGAGTTGTAGCCACTGGGGCCTGAACGGCCCCGGACCAATATTCGACAGCACCATTATGCGGCGCATTCCGCATAATGGTGATGTTTGTCAGGACTATTTCGACGCTGCCTTGGCCCCAGCCTGCAGATCGGAAAGATTGGCAACAATCCCAGCCGCTTCGGTTTGCAGAACATCCTTGGCGTTCTTGCGGGTCTTCTCAATGGCAATATCCGCGCTCAGGCTCCGCTCATTGGACTGAAGCCCGTCATCGGGGCTGCTGCTCAAGCCGTCATCGGACTTCTTGCGCGACTTCAGACGGTTTTCCTCCGCCGTCATTTCATTGCGGCGTTCGGTTTCATTGAGAGAAAGCTCAGTCTTTTCGCGCTGGGTTTTCAGCACCGCGATATCTTCCACAAACTGCTGAAACTCAGGATCATCCTTTACGCGGGCATCATGAAGGCTCTGCAGCTGTGGTAATACCGACTTGATATCACCAAGACGCTTGTATTTGGCGGGTTTGACTTCACTCCACGGCAAGGCATTGTCGAAGCTCGACTCGCCAACAGTCTTGAGATCGAAGAGCCCCGGCAGGCTGATATCCGGCGTGACACCACGCAACTGCGTCGTGCCTCCGTTCACCCGGAAGAACTGGGCGATCGTCAGTTTCAGCTCACCGAATTTCGGTTCAGGATTATGCGCAACCTCGTCAAGATTAACCACAGTTTGCACTGTGCCTTTGCCAAAGCTCGGTTCGCCGATAATCACGCCCCGACCATAATCCTGGATCGCAGCGGCAAAAATTTCGGATGCTGATGCTGAGCCGCGATTGATCAATACGCCAAGCGGCCCTTGCCATGCAGGCGTCGGAAGATCGTCGCTTTCAACCTTGACCTTGCCGTTTGCGTTGCGCTGCTGGACCACTGGTCCCTTCCCGACGAAGAGACCCGTCAGTTCAATGGCTTCCGACAACGAGCCGCCGCCGTTGTTACGAAGATCGAACAGGATGCCGTCGACTTTATCCTCTTTCAACTCCGTGATGAGCTTTGCGACATCGCGGCTGGCGCTGCGATAATCTTTGTCACCTTTTCTCCGAGCTTCGATATCCTCATAGAAAGCGGGCAAAGTAATAACGCCGATTTTGCGGGTAGCGTTGCCGTCTTTGACATCAAGAACCGATTTTTGCGCAGCCTGCTTTTCAAGGCTGATCTTGTCGCGCACCAGACTGATGATCTGATGCTTCGCGTCCGGACCGGCATTGGCTGGCAAGATATCCAAACGCACCGTTGAACCCTTGGCGCCACGGATCAACTGCACAACTTCATCAAGGCGCTGGCCGACCACTTCCTTCATCGGCCCGGTTTCATCTTGACCGACGCCCGTGATCCGATCGCCGACAGCAATCTTTCCCGAAACCTGAGCCGGTCCCCCGGCAACAAGCTCGCGGATCGTGATGTAATCGTCCCTCTCCTGCAGCACCGCGCCGATACCAACAAGAGAAAGCTTCATCGATATATCGAATTCGGCCGATGCACTGGCGCCGAAATAATCCGTGTGAGGATCAACGGACGTCGTATAGGCGGCCATAAACATCTGGAAAACATCGTCGCTTTTATATTTGTAAATACGTTCAAGCGAGTTCTGATAGCGCTTTTCCAGCGTCTCACGGATGGAGGCATCGTCTTTGCCTGCCAGTTTCAGGCGCAACCAGTCATTCTTGACCCGCTTGCGCCAGAGATCCTTGCTTTCCTCATCGGTCGCGGGCCACGGCGCCTTGTCACGCATAAGCGGATAGGTTTCCTGCTCAGTGAAATCAAACTTCGTGCTGAGCAGACTACGCGCGTAGGTCATGCGGTCGGTGATGCGCTTTTCATAGATGTTGAAGATAGAAAACGGGATGCTCAGGTTTTCCTGCTTGATCGCGTCGTCGATCTTGGCCTTGTCGGCCATGAAGCCATCAACGTCCGATTTAAGGAAGATAAGCCGATCCGGGTCGAGCGATTTGATAAACCGGTCCATGATCTTGGCCGACAGAGCGTCGTTAAGCGGCACAGGCTTATAATGAAAACGCGTCAGAAATTCTGCGGTCAGATGCGCGGCCTCAACCTGCTGCGGTTGCGGCTCGAGCGCTGGCGGCGAGGCAGCCTCCAAAGCGAGTGCAGGTGAAACGGTTGCCAGAAAGAGGCAAAGGGAACCAAATTTTAGACGTCTCAAGAGTTGACCTGTTGTTCAGCGCGAAAATAATTGATTTCAATCTATGTGGAGCAATTATGGTTTTTTGGCAACCGGACTTCGGTTGCTCTGGCCCCGCAACCGAAGTCTTGCTAGTTAAAAGCAGCTAGCGCGCTTTCAAAATGCATATGTAAATATTGTTTATTCTGGCGAAATCTTGCGTCGTCCGAACGTCATCAGGCTGGCTTCAGTAAATCCGCGCACTGCGTTCATATTTCTGTGAGGCGGATATCGGGCCAGACCTCCAGGTTTTCGCGTCACAAACGAACATCGATCAGCATTGGTCCGTCTTTGGACAAAGCCGTTTTCAGCGCCGCTGCGAGAGCAGCATTGTCTGAAACCGATACGGCGTCCACGCCAAAACCACGGGCCAGAGAAACCCAGTCAAGTTCGGGCTTGTCGAGGCTCATCATATCCCGCGCCGTCTCGCCGGGCTTTGCGCCAACTTTGGCATATTCACCGAGCAGGATCGCATAGGACCGGTTGTTGAGAAGGAGCGTTGTGACCGGCAGGTTCTCGCGCGCCTGTGTCCACAGGGCTTGCAATGTATAGGCTGCGGAACCATCCGCCTGCAAGGCGATCACGCGCCGATCAGGTTCTCCCATTGCTTGCGCGCCGATAGCTGCGCCCGTAGCAAGGGGAATTCCGCCGCCGATTGCGCCACCGGTGACCGACAGCCAATCGCATGGTGCGGCTGACGACATAACCGCCTCAAACCCACCGCCGGAGGTCAACGCCTCATTAATAACAATTGCATCGTCCGGCAGTTGCGAAGCGACGATTTGAGCCAGAGTCTCCGGCGATATCGGACCCGTTTCAGGGCTAAGCAATTGTTGACTTTCAACGGGCACGTCTATGGGACTGGCATTTATGCGAGACGCGAGCGCCACAAGTGCGCTATGCGCATCTTCATCAGGCGTGCACAGCGTCAAGACTTCAGCATCTTCTCGATGAGTGAGACTTGGCAAGCCCGGATAGCGGAAGAACCCGACCGGCGGCGGACATCCCACCAGAATAACGATGTCATACGGTTCGAGAGTGCGCACAGCATCTGCGACCGAGTAGGGTACGGCTGGCAGGTTCAGACGTCCCCGTCCTTTGGGTTGTCGCGCAATCATCGGACTTCCCATCAATGCGGCGCCACTCTTGACGGAAATTCCATGCAGCAGCGGATGGAGATCAGCACTTAGTCCCGCAGTGCCGAGCAATATGAGTGCCCTTTTTCCCGAGCCAAGGGCCTTGGCAACCTGATCGACGGCCTCCTTAACAAATGGCTCAGGTTTTCCGGCAGTATAATCTCGAGCGATCACACCGCCTTTGCTCCACGAGACGTCCGCCGGAAGCACAAGCGAAGCGATTTTACCATTCCCGGACGAGGCGGCAGCCAAACCTGCCAATGCGTCGTCACCAATCTTCGCCGGATCGGTTCCAAAGCGGACCCACTGCGATGTACCGCCTGCCAGCGCCTCGACATTCGCAGTCAGCGGGCTGTCATAGGCGACATGATCCATCGCGTGATCGCCAACGATATTCAGCATGCCGCTGCCCGCGCGTTTTGCATTATGGATATTGGCGATGCCATTGGCATAACCCGGTCCACAATGAAGAAGCGTAACGGCTGGCCGCTGGGTCACACGATAATAGCCGTCAGCCATACCGGTAACCGTGTTCTCCTGCAGCCCCAGCACACACCGGATACCCGGAATGGTATCGAGAGCGGCAACAAAATGCATTTCGCTGGTACCGGGATTGGCAAAACATGTATCGACTTTTCCCTCAACGAGGGTGTGCACGAGAGCCTCGGCTCCGGTTAAGCTATTATCGGTCATGTGTCCTCCAATCCCAGATTACAGTATCCCGTCAAAAGCGTGGGGCTTTGGTCAAGCCCCGACTGTCTCAACAATGAGCGCATCCACCGCGACAGCACCATCAGGCCCCACCATCAACGGATTAACGTCGAGTTCAAGCAAGGTTTCATGATGCTCGTCGGCATAGCTCGCGATTGCCATGATTGCATCCTCAACCGCATCGAGATCGGCCTTTGGCTGCCCGCGGAAACCGTCAAGCAGACTGAAGCTTTTCAGGTTTCGGAGCGCCGAACTCACTTCATCCCGTGTGACCGGGAGAAGCAAGGTGGCCGCATCCTTGAGCAGTTCCACCAGAATGCCACCTGCGCCAATCACCAAAACCTGACCGAATAGCGGGTCCTTTTTGACGCCGACAATCAGCTCGGCAAGAGGCGCAGACTGCATCGGCTCAAGCAGGAAGTTTTCAAGCCTGATCGACGGATCGTGACGTTCAACGGATGCGACCATCCTCTCGGCAGCGATAATCGCGTCGGCGCGAGACTTGATGTTCAATGCAACGCCGCCAACTTCGGTCTTGTGTGCCAGCTTTTCATGCAGCACTTTCAACACGACCGGCTTTTTGAAATGTTCAGGGAGCGTGTGTATTTCTGGAAGCGAAATGACGCGCCCAGCCGGTATGGGCAACCCAAAGGCGCTCAGCCGCCGCTTGGATTCCGCTTCATGCACAACCCTAGCATCGGCATTCGACAACCTTCTGCCAACAGGCGGCGGCAGCGAAATTTTGTGGCACCCGGTCTCAGTGTCTTTCGCGATCATTGCGCAATAGCCTGCCCACAATGCGATAATGCGAGCCGCGTCATGCAGACCGTTCAAAGGCACAATACCCTGCTCGATAAGCATGGCGGCATCTTCCGGAGGGATACTCTCAGTATTGACCGATGCATGAAAGACCGGCTTGCCGGTTGCACGTCCCGCCGCAGCCAAAGCGCGATCCATCGCCTGATGGGCTGATTTGTCTTTGTAGGGTGATCCGACGGGCGGATAATCGATCACAAGAATCCCGGCGTCGACGTCACCCTCCAGCATGGTTGTAAACATCGGAGTGAGCAACGGCTCGCTACCCCAATAACCGGCTGTAAAATCGAGAGGATTGGAGACATGCCCGAAATCCGGCAACATCGGCTTGATCGTATCGACCTGATGCTTGTCCGGCTGCAGCAATTTCAAGCCTGAGAAAGAGCAATAGTCCGCTGCAAGGCCGTTGTCACCGCCCGAACTTGAGAACACCGTGACCCGATCGCCGCCCAAAGGTTCGCAGATCGAAGCGAGTTTCATCATCTCCAGGAACTGTGGAACCGTATCAGTCTCCAGCACGCCCAGCTTTTTGAAAAGCGCTTCATAATACTCATTTTGCCCCGCCAGCGAGCTGGTATGGCTAGCCGCCATAACCGCGCCGAGTTCCGACCGGCCAGACCTGTAAACAATCACCGGTATCTTGTGTGACCGCGCTCGCAGGCAAGCCCGCGAAAAGGCTTCCACATCGCGGATTCCTTCCATAAACAGGCCAAGACAGGTGACATTGGGATCATCGATCAGGCAGTCAATATAGTCTTCAAACCCGAGGACAGCCTGATTACCCGCGCTGATAAGATAGGAATAAGGGACCGAACGGCTGTTCGACACCAGATGCCCGGTCACATTGCCGCTTTGCGAAATGACAGCTGCACCGCGACCGCCTTTAAGCTGCGGATAAAGAGCTGGCCAGATGCTGCCGTGATTGACGTAGTTGACCAGGCCATAACAATTGGGACCAACCACAGCCATGTCACCAGACGCTTCAATGAAAGCCTCATGACGTGCCATGCCTGCTTCGCCGATCTCTGAGAAGCCAGAAGCATAACAAACGACACCCCCGGCCTTGAGCGCTTCCAGTTGCCGCAACGCGACAATCGTTGCGTCAGCATTCACAGCCAGAAAGACCGCATCGGGAGAAACAGGCAGATCGGCTATCGATGCGACGCATGGATAGCCAGCAATCTCGCTGCGCTTTGGATTGACCACATAAACCTCGCCTGCGAAATCCTGCTCGCGCAAGGTTTTCAGGGTCGATTCAACCTGACCGCCCCCGATGAAAGCCATGGTCTTTGGCGCCAGCAATCGCCTGAAATTCTCTCTCAACGCTGGGCGCACGAATCCATCCTGCGCAAGCGCATGGGTTTTTAGCATTCTTTCCTCCCGTGAACGCTCCCCTATCGCCTCCGCGACGTATCAGTGATCGTCGGATTGGTTGGGATAGGTATTAAATCTCTTTGGCAAAGGCGCTGATGTTGGAAACTCATCCACCCCGAAGTCCGGCCTCAACGGATAGTCTTCCGGCTTTTCGCCGAACAAACCGCAAAGCCATTTGCGAAGAATGATGCAGCATTCCTCATCCGTGTAGGTCTGCTCCATGACACGGCCAAGCCACAAGCCGTCTGCCAGCTGGGTCAGTGTGATAGCTTCCAGCCGCACGTCAATCTCCATACCCTTGTCATGGGCAACAGCCAGCAGCCGTCGTTCGATGAACGACCGATACTTCCCCCACAGACTGCGATGGAGCGCGAGTATCTCAGGCACCACCCAAGCTGCGCTCATGTAGTGGATCAGCAGCGGGTGATACCCGATATCGCGAAGAAACGGGCCGGAGGCTGCAAAAATCAGCCGTTGGAAGTTACCAGTGGTGGTCGATGTCATCAGATGACGATAAAAATCATCCGCATTTTGAAGATAATAGCGATGAGCAGCCGTCAGCAAATCCTCTTTGCTGGCAAAGTAATGATTGATCAGTCCGCGCGAGAACCCGGATTCATCGCTGATCGTGTTAATCGTCGAATTCAGATATCCGTTCTTGATGATCGAATTCAACGCAGCAACGATCAGCTCCTGCTTCCTGATTTCATTCGTCTGCCGTGGTTTGCTCTGTCTTCTCATCAGCTACCTTCTAAAATACGGAATCCTGCGTCAATTATTGTCGATAAGGGCTCAGCAGATCCCTGGCGATGATATCCTGATGAACTTCCGACGTTCCTTCCCATATGCGCTCGATACGGGCATCACGCCAGAAGCGCTGTATCGGGAATTCTTCCATAAGTCCCATGCCGCCAAAGATTTGAACCGAATTGTCCGCGACCCGGAAAACCATCTCAGAGCAATAGTAATTGACCATCGAGGCTTCCGTCCGGTTCATCAATCCATTTTCGATCTTCCAGGCCGCCTCCTTCACCATCAGATCGCCCAGCCTAACATCTACAGCCATGTTGGCTATCTTGAAACCGACGCCCTGAAACTCGCCAATGGTCTTACCAAATGCCTTGCGCGTACCCGCCCATTCCTTGCTCATCTCGAAGATGCGTTCAGCGCGCCCTACACAATGTGCCGACAAGGCAACGCGACCGTCATAAAGCCATTCATTGGCCATATCAAAGCCTTTGCCTTCCTCGCCCAATATCTTGTCTTCATGCACGCGCACATCTTCAAGATACACCATGGTCGGATTGTAACCGCGTGTCACGATCGATTTCATCGGCTCAACACGGACACCCGGCAAAGACTTATCGATAAGGAATGACGTAAACCTTTTCCGACGCCCGCGCGGTGTCTCGTCCACGCCGGTAACGGCAATCAGAATGATGAAATCAGCGATGTCAGCATGGGAGATAAATTGTTTGACCCCATTGATGACCCAGTGATCCCCTTCCTTTACCGCTTTGGTGGTGATACCCCGCGCGTCGGAACCAGCCCCCGGCTCCGTCAATGCGAAAGCATCCTTGCGCTCGCCCCGGATTGCTGGCTTCAGATATTCCTCGATCTGCTCGCCCTTGCATTTGAAGAGAATACCCGTAACCCCGCGATTCATGCACATGGTCAGCGCCGAACTGACCTTGCCGAGCACGCGCTCCGCCTGCATTTTCGTCTGCTTGTCGAGACCGGGACCGCCCCATTCTTCGGGCAGATTCATGCCGGCAAAACCGGCATCCTCCGCCTTCTGTTTAATTTCGTCCTTGATCTCGTCGGGAACATAACGCAGCTCCTCAACGATGTTTTCATGCGGATAAAGTTCTCTTTTGCAGAACTCTTCCAGGGAATCGATGAGCGCCTGCTGTTCGAAACTCAGTGAAAAATCCATATTCTATCCCCCTCAGGCGCCAATAAAATGCGGCGCGCGACGTTCATTGGCCGCCGCCAAACCCTCTGCATGATCTTTCGTCTTGGCGCAGATTTTCCCGGCCAGTACTTCCTCAAGCTGTTGATCGGACAGGCTGCGAAGATTGGATGCGTTGAGAAGCTTCTTCGCTTGCGCGATTGCGACCGTCGGACCGCTTGCGAGCTTTTGTGCAAATGCGAGCGTTTCGGCCCAAAGATTTTCAGGCGCACTGACATGACTGACCAGCCTGTTCTCCAGCGCCTTTTCTGCATTCCATAATTCGCCGGTATATACGAAATGTTTGGCTGTCTCCAACCCGACAATTCTCGGCAAAAGCCAGGTTCCACCGCAGTCGGGATTGTAGCCGACATTCGTGTAGGAACAGATGAACTTGGCGCTCGTCGATGCATATCGAAAATCACAGGCAAGTGCCATATCGAGCCCCGCGCCGACAGCCGCCCCTTCTATCATTGCGATCACGGGCTTTGGCATGTCGTTGATCTGCTGGACAAGACGCAGCGACTCTTCCACCCAGTTCATATCCGGCCAGTCAGTCTTGCCGGCTGCCCATTCCTTGACGTCGGCTCCAGCTGAAAATGCGCCACCACGACCGGTCAAGATCAAGGCGCGCATGTCGGCGTCCAATGCCGCTTCGCGAAGAGCCCTGCGCAATTCAATCGTCAGGCCCATGGCAAGCGCATTTCGGGCTTCCGGACGGTCGAGCGCAATCACTCCAACGGCACCATGCCGTTCGACTTTGATAAACTTAAACATTTTTCCCATTTCCGCCCTAGATTGGAGGGCACGTTCCGTTGTTATTGGTCCTCTAGCTTCCGCTCCATTGCGGCGCGCGTTTCTCGAGATAGGCGCGCTGTCCTTCGATCATGTCCTGCGATGTCAGCATTTTTTCGTATATCGCGAGATCTGCCCTTCCATCGGCGCGCAGATGCATGGCGTCCCGCTCGGAAAGACCGTCCGCAGCTCGCAAGGTCTCTTTCAAGGCTTGCTGTGCCAGTGGCGCTGTTCCGGCAATGTGTTGGGCAACCGACATGGCTGCGGCCATGAGTTCCTCTTTCGCCGTCACGCGATAGACAAGCCCCCAACGAAAGGCTTCCTGCGCACTCATCGGCATGCCAGTCCAGATCATCGCGGTTGCGACGTGGTAAGGAATACGGCGCGGCAAACGCTGAAGACCGCCACCATCTGGCAAAAGCCCGCGCTCCAGTTCGGGTAACTGGAAAAAGGCGCTTTCCGCAGCGATAAGCATATCGCAAGCAAGGGCCAGTTCCAGCCCCCCACCAACGGCTGGACCATTGATGGCCGCAATAAGAGGCTTTTTCAAAGACCACAAGGTTGTAATGCCGCCAAAGCCGCCTTCCAGCGCGCCGGGACCGGATTGATCTTCGCGACCAGCCTCATTGAAATCGAGGCCAGCAGAAAAAGCTTTGTCAGATCCGCTTGTGAGAATACCAACGCGCAATTCCGGATCGTTTTGAAGATATAATGCTGCCTTTTCCAGGTGACGGCTTAATGTCCGGCAAATCGCATTGACCTTCGGTTTGACCATGCGGATCACGAGAACGGATCCCTCACGCTGCAACGAAAGATAGCCAGCGAATTCGACGTTCAAGGTATCAATCATGGTTGAGCCCCCTTCTTTGCTGCCTTGAGACTGTAGAGATGCAGCAGCAATGGAGGCACCGAAGTCACAACCAACATCACTGTTGAAACCACCGCAAGGGTGGGGTCGACATCATCACGCAAGGTCGCAAATGTGACACGCGGTAGTGTGGACATAGGTCCGGACGCCACCATCAGAGAGATAATCAACTCGTCGAAGGATATCAGGAATGACAGAAGCATGGAGGTGATCACTGATAGTTTCAGTTGCGGCAGTGTTACGGTCATAAAGGCCTTGAACCGATTGGCGCCAAGGCTGCGCGCAACCATTTCCTGACTTTCGTCATAGGCACTGAACCCGGCCGTCATGGTGAGGATGACAAAAGGCATCGCCACAACCGAATGACCCAATATCATGCCCCAGATCGTGTTGAGTATTCCGCCAATGCTCGCATAGACAAAGAATATTCCTATGGCGATTAGTATCGACGGCACGGCGAGCGGCGCGACCAAGGTGGTGCGGATGAGATTTTTCAGGCCAAACCGGCCTTGATTGAGCGCATAGGAAGCTGCGACGCCGGTCACCGTGGCCAGCACCATGGTGCCCAAAGCAACCCGCAAGGATACCCACAACGCATCAATCCATTTCTCCTGATGAAGAAAGGCATCATACCAGCGCAGCGACCATCCAGCGGGTGGAAATATCAGTGCGGTGCTGGAGCTAAAGGATACAGGGATGACAATCAGTGTGGGTGCAATCAGGAAGAAGATGACTGCGCCAACCAGAATGTAAAGCCAAAGTCGATCCCGATGAGAGATGTGAGATTCCATGATTTCACCTTAACGACCGGACGAGAGCCAGCGCACAAGGACCAGACTGATCCACAGGCACAGCGCCGTCATCGCAAGCAGAAGTACTGCAAGGGCTGCTGCGGGTCCCCAAGTTGGATAAAGCGAGATCGACTCTTCGATACGCTGCGCAATCAGCTTAACCTTCCCGCCGCCCAGCAATGCCGGAGTGATATAAAAGCCGAGGCACATGACGAAAACCATGACGGTGCCCGCAACAAGCCCAGGCATCGATAAAGGCAGGAATATACGGAAGAACGCATGGGTCGGCGATGAGCCGACATTCGCGGCAGCGCGCATCAGATTGGCATCAATTGTCTTCATCGATGCATAGAGCGGCAGCACCAGAAACGGCACCATGATATGCACCATACCGATGACGGTGCCTGTCGTGTTGTGCACGAGCGTGAGGGGCCGATCGATGACGCCAAGGAAGGCAAGCGTCTTGTTGACCACGCCGTTGCGCTGCAAAATGATGAGCCAGGCAAAGGTGCGTACAAGTCCCGATGTCCAGAATGGAACCAGTACCAGAAGCATCAGCAGGCCTGCCCATTTGCTCGGCAATATCGAGATCAGATAGGCGACTGGATAGCCCAGAAGCACACAGATGACCGTGACAATCAATGCAATCCGGAATGTGTTGAGAAACATCTCAACATAGGCTTCTTCCGAGAAAAAAAGCCGATAGTTTTCGAAGCTCATTTGGCCGGTCACATCAATGACAGACATGGAAAGCAGCCACACCAGTGGCGCCACCATCAAGACACCAACGATCAGTAGCGCAGGCGTTGTCAGGCCCAACATCGACCAGATTTCGTTCCGTCTTTCCCTATTCAAGAGGCGACTGTTCTCATCAAGCTCGCTGCTCGTTATCGGAGCTGCAATAACTGCATCCTTCATGACGAAGCCTCCGCCCGTACATAGCGTGTATCAGCCCTTTCAACACCGAGCGTCACACGCTCGCCAGCGCGCGGTAGTGAGCCGTGATTGTCTGACCGGTTCGCGACACGTGTGAAGACTTTGTGGCCGCCATCCAGCATGATTTCGAAGAGGAGGCACTCACCTTGATAGATTGATGAGGTGACCAGCCCTTTGAAAATATTATCGCCGTTCTGCTCAGCGCGCGGTTCGTCAACGACAATCCGAAGGTGTTCCGGACGCAACGACAGCAGAGCATCACCGCCGAGCCCGGACACGTCTCCGGCAAAGCGCACAGGCTTGTTGTCGTAGCTGAAGCCATCAGGCGTTTTGTGCAAAGGCAAAAAGCTGGTTTCGCCGATGAATTCAGCAACGAAACGGCTGTCAGGCTTCTCATAGAGGTCTGACGGCGTTGCAATCTGCGCCAGTTTGCCGTTGCAAAACACCGCAATCCGATCCGACATGGTCAGCGCCTCACGCTGATCATGAGTAACGGAGATGGTCGTCATACCAAGACGATCATGTAGTTTCCGAATTTCGATCTGCATGGTCTCGCGAAGCTGTTTGTCCAGTGCGGACAGAGGCTCATCCATGAGGAGAATGCGAGGTTCAAAGATTATAGCGCGCGCTAGTGCGATGCGCTGGCGCTGGCCGCCAGACAACTCATTGATCCGCCGTGCGCCATAACCGGACAACTGGACCATATCCAGAACCCGGTTCACGCGCGTTTCGACGTCGCTCTTCGACACTTTGCGGAGGCGCAGCGGATAGGCGACGTTTTCCTGAACCGACATATGCGGAAACAAAGCGTAGTTCTGAAACACCATGCCGATATTGCGCTTATGCGGCGGCAGGTGAATGATCTCCTGATCGGCAATACGGATCGATCCGGTAGTCGGCCTTGAAAAACCTGCAATCATCATCAGAAGACTGGTCTTGCCGGAACCCGACGGACCGAGCAGGGTCAGGAATTCGCCCGCCTGAATGTTGAATGAGACATCATCAACCGCGCGAACTGATCCATAGTGCTTTGACAATGACCGGATCGTTACCGGTAGAGCCGTGATCGGTGAGTGAGGCATCTATATGTTCCATCTGACGACACCGCCTATTCCGGGCGTCGAACCGGTGAGAATAATGGGAACCCGAAATGGACCAGCAGATGGTGCGGGCTCAAATCGCCCGCACCTGGGCTACCGGTCACTTCATCATGGTTGAATCCCACTTCGTCTGGGCTTCTTCACTGTGCTTTGCCCAGTACGGCATATTGGTAATGAGCTGCTGCTTCAGGTTGTCACCGCTTGTAATGATCCTGGCGGCCTTCTCAGGTGATACCAGTCCCTGACGAAAAGCGTCCTGATTCATCGGACCGTATGAAATGTAATCGGGCAGACGCGCCTGATATTTCGGATCAAGCAAATGATTGATCAGACGCATTGCGCCTTCAGGATTTGGCGAGTTTTTTGGAATGACAAGACACTCGACATCCATCACCGCATCGGTAAGCTTATAGGTGTAAGGAGCGCCCTCTTTGATTGCCGCATCAATACGGGCCGCCCAAATGGAGAGCATATCGACCTCTTCAGAGGTCGCAAGCTGTGTGGCCTGCGCGCCAGTCGCCCACTGGACCGCGATGTCGGGCTTCAGCTTTTGCCACTTCGCCATCGCGCGATCCATATCGATCGGATAGATATCCTTCTTGTCCACGCCATCCGCCATGAGCGCGATTTCCATATTCGTCGCGGGCGAATTGCCGGATATGGCACGGCTACCCGGGAACTTTTTGACATCGAAGAAGTCGGTCCAGTTCTTGGGTGGATTGTCTCCATAGACATTTTTGTTATAGGCCAGAACCGTCGTATAAGCAGTAAAACCAACCCAGTATTTGCTGCGTAGATGCTCTGGAATACCAGATGCGTTGGGAATCTTGGAATAATCCAGCGGGACGAGAAGATCTTCCGTTCCGGCCAGATCGCAAAGACCGCCATAAAGCTCCGCAACGTCGATATCGACAGCCTTGGCGCGCACCTTTGTTCTGATGTCGCGTATACCACCAGCCAACACGTAATCAACCACCGTCATGCCGTGATCCGCAGGCAGTTGGTCAAGAATGGCTTTGCGCACGCCTTCCTGATAGGCCCCGCCATAGGACGCATAGCTCACGGTCTCGTTGGCATATGCAGCACTGGCAAACATCGCGACAGCAGTCGCAATCATAATCCTGGTTTTCATTGTTCCTCCCATTTCGGCAATTGTCTTGCCAGATCATTTTGCTTTATGCGCTCACCCGAACCGTTCCTCCTCCAAGGCGTTTCGAGCGGCCTTCATCATCAATTGGAAAAGAGTTCCAGCCCTCCCTCTAACGCCGCACGACAATCAGATACCATGCGCTCGATAAGCTCGCCGCAACTCGGGATATCATCGATCAATCCAATAGCCTGACTCGCCCAAATCAAGCCGTCATCGATAGTCCCTGTTGAAAGCGCAGCTCGTCCGCGGCTACCCGACACAAGTGGTTGCACATCAGTAAACTCCGCGCCTCCTGCACGATGTTCGATCGTCACAACCTCATCAGAAATGGTATTCTTCAGGACACGACCCGTATTACGGAAAGTGCGGAAAATAAGATTGGTGTCGCGTTCACTCGCGGAAAGCAAGGCCTGCTTGATGTTCTCGTGGATCGGCGCTTCTTTGGTCGCGCAAAAGCGCGTTCCCATGTTCACGCCTTCCGCGCCCAGCATCAAGGCCGCAGCCATACCTCGACCGTCTCCAATACCCCCCGAAGCGATCAATGGCACCCGAACCTGTCGTGCAGCAGCGGCGAAGAGTATCAAGCCGCCGATATCGTCTTCTCCGGGATGTCCGGCAGCTTCAAAACCATCGATGGATACAGCATCAACCCCTGCACGTTCAGCAGAAAGCGCATGACGCACCGCCGTGCACTTATGAACCACGATAGCGCCGGCGGATTTGATCTTGGCGATAAACTCTTTAGGGCTTCGTCCGGCAGTCTCAATGATCTTGACACCAGAAGACAGTGCTACATCCAGATATTCTTCATAAGGCGGAGGCGACGTCGTCGGCAGGATCGTGAGATTGACACCAAATGGCTGCTCGGTCATCCGGCGGCAGCGCTCAATCTCAAGCGCCAGATCCTTTGGCGTCGGCTGAGTCAGCGCCGTCAGAATGCCAAGCCCACCGGCATTGGATACTGCCGACGCCAGCTCCGCTCTCCCTACCCACTGCATCCCTCCCTGGATGATTGGGTAACGCGTCTTCAGAAGCTCGGTAACGCGTGTCCTCACTCCATCCCCTCCTGCTGGAAAACTTGTTGAGTAAATCTTCAAATTCTGAGACTGTAAGTCAATACAAATATTGGCTGAACGTCCAACTTTTTTGTAATATATTGAATTTATTTATCTTTAGTCGATTATAGCGTCAGAAATGGGGGAAACTGTGCAGAAATCGAGTTCATCCTGGAGGAAGAGATACAGCGCAAGTCGCCGTTGCAATGAATCTATCTGCACCGTCAATCGAAAAGCACCCGCCGGAGAGTTTCTGCCATGACGTTGCATCGAATAGTCCCGGCAATTCTCATCTGTTTTAGCAGCTTGTCTTACATTTTGAACGACACAATCACAAAACTGCTGATTGATCGCTACCATGTATCTTCGATCATTATGGTGCGCAGTCTCATTGCACTACCCGTGCTCTATCTGATCCATAGCTGCGCAACCAAGCAAACGAGCATCCGCACAAAACGAGTAGACGTTCACGCATTGCGGGGCGTTATCGGCCTCACAGCAGCATTCTTCTACATTCGCTCACTGGAGAACCTGACGGTTTCGGAGGCAACGGTTATCCTGTTTCTCTCACCCGTAATGATCAGTTGCATCGCCTGGGCCGTCCTTAAGGAGGAAATTAGCCTCTCGGCTTGGGCGGCCGTATTGCTTTGCTTTGGCGGCGTGGTGGTTGCCATTCAGCCGGGCACAACAGGATTCAAACCGGCCATGCTTTTTGTCGTGGCGGCGAGCCTCCTATACGCCATCAATGCGGTCTGCTCGCGTCATATTCCTCCCGAAGATAATATCTGGTCGATCGCCTTTTACGGCGCGGGGTTCTCGGCGCTCCTCATCATGCCCATCGCGCTTCGGCATTGGACGCCCGTTGCACCTTCCGATGTCTTGCTTTTTTGTGCCGCCGCCTGTTTTTCCAGCCTCGCCCTCGGACTCAGCGCAGTCGCCTATCGCATGGCGTCGCCCTCGTTTCTAGCGCCCTTCGCTTATTCCAGCCTGCCCTGGTCGATGGTCGTCACTTGGGCTGTCTGGCAGATCACACCAAGCACCGGCACCCTGCTTGGCACCGCAATCATTCTGGCAAGTACAACGCTGACGATCAGACGGCCCAAATAATCCGAGCTAAGACACACTTATCGAAACCGGTACCCCAAAAAGAGAACGATGTACATGAGCCCAGTCCTGCTAGATAAGAACGCCGATACTGGCGTTGCAACCATAACCTTTAATCGTCCAGACAAGTTGAACGCGCTCAATGAAGCAATGGCAGAGGCGTTCAAGAATGCCGTCGACGCAACCCTTGTGACGAAGGGTCTGCGTTGCATTGTGCTCCGCGGCGCTGGACGCGCCTTCGTCGCAGGCGGCGATATTGTGGCTTTTGCCATTGATCCCGAAAAGGCTGATCTCGCGTTGAAAGCACTCTTGCGCCACATGCATCCGGCAATTCTGGCGTTGCAGGCTTGCCCCGTTCCAGTCATTGCGGTGGTTCAGGGCCCGGCGGCAGGCGCAGGCCTCAGTCTGGTTCTCGGTTGCGATTACGTCATATCCAATACAACCGCCCAATTCGTTCTCGCTTATGACAAGCTGGCGACCGTACCGGACTGCGGCGGCACATGGTTTTTGAAGAACAGGCTGGGGCGGCAGGCGGCATTCGCCTTTATGCTGCGGGGACAGAAACTCACTGCCGCACAGGCCTATGAGCTGGGCATCGTCAATGAAATAATCAACGATGATGAATTCACCACAAGGGTTAGCGAACTGGTGACCCAAATCGCGAGCGGGCCAACCCATGCTTATGGCTTGTTCAAACGACTTATGGTCAACGACCTTACCTTGTCCGAGCAACTGGAAGCAGAGCAGGCAGCTTTCATAGAGGCGACCTACACTCAGGATTTTCGCGACGCAGTCAGGAACTTTCTCGATAAGAAACCGACCCTCTATTCGGGTCGATAGCTTGGTCAAGGTTTCGCTGCGCGCATTTGAGGAAGTCCCAAAATCTCCGCAGCCTGTAATGCCAACCACATGGCTGTTACATCGGCTGTGTTGCTAAGCGACCGCCCGGTTAATTCCTCGATGCGACGAATTCGATAGACCAAACTTGCCTTGTGAATATGGAGCTTTTCAGCCGACGCCTGCCAGGAGCGGTTCTGTTCGAGAAAAATCTTCAATGTGAGCAGCAATGAAGCCCGTGACTCTTCATCATGATCCGCGAGACGCCCGAGAACCTGGCGGAAGGTCTGCATTGCTTCATCCAGATTCTGCGGCAGCCAAGGTAATCTATCGGCGACTTCCGCGTAGAACACGGCAGGTCGGGTGGAGTTGGCGTGCGCAAGCGCAAGTCGTGCTTCGCGAAGCGCTTCTTGCAGGCGATCACAGTTTCCAATTGGATTACCGACACCCAATTCCGCTTCAAGAATGTTGGCAATCTGCGGCGCAAAGCCACGCTGCGTCATCAATACCAGCTCTTCTCCCAACGGATAGGGCAGCACCGCTGCATCACTTCTCTCAAACAGTGATGCCAGTTCGACAAATTGAATCGCACCCCGCCGCACAACAACGAGATGTGCATCATCGAGCTGAAGCCCAAATTGCTCAACGCGCTTGCTCGCCTGATGGCGAGAGAGGCGCAATTGAAACAGCTCCTCCATGAGTTCCGCTCCGGAACGAAGGCTGCGCTCACACTCCACATGCAAGCGCTCCAGCGCGATACCAAGCACCGCTGCCATATAGTTCAACAGGCTGTAATCGACATAGTCCTGACCATTGCGGTGCGCCAGCAAGACACATCGCTTTCGAGACGGTATCGAGATGGCAAGGGTTTCGCCGCCTTCCATTGCATGTCTACGGACTACCGGCTGGGTATTTGTGGCGTCCGGCTTCTGTTGAATGAGAAATTCACGAAGTTTTTCAGATAGCTCGGTCTGTTTGGGCAACCATACTTCATGGGTCTGCGGGTCCCATAAGGACAATTCCGCACGCACATCTTTTCCCAAACGCTGCAGGAGTTCTTCAAGACCCAGACCTTCAATGGCCACCCGCGCACTGACACACACCCGCGCTATAGCATTGCGTCGCTCAAATTCCTCCACCCGAGCAGCATCAATCACGGCTCTCGTGACACTCGAGAACGGCACACCATAATGGGTCAACAACAATGGAAAGCCCAACCGTGTTGCTGTTTCCTTAAGAGCGTCGAGGTTAGCCGGAGCCTGCATATCCTCACCGATCATCATGCCGGCCAGGCTCGCTTCCGAAAGCGTCTCTATATATCTAACTTGAGCATCGGGATCAGCGGGAATACCAATTCCGGTGGTCATCAGCAAATCGCCATCACCCAGCCACTCGGTAGGGTCAGACAATTCACAGACATGGGCCCAGCGGACGAGGCGGTCCAAACCCTGTTCACCGCCGACCGCGCGCGTGCGCAGTTCCGGCATATTAATAATGTCTGCAATCCGCAAAGGCATGGACCAACTCTACTGACTTACTGTTTCACTGAATTGTATTTCTGAAACAATTTTAAAGCCAGTTATCGTTTGCCGCCATTCTGCCCAATAAGCTCTCCTAGCCGAAAATAACATAGGCTTTGCGCACAGTCTGCCGGATGTCCCACTCGCCTTTCGTGTTGGCGGCAAAATAGATGGTATCGCCAGCGCGAAACTCCACCGTCGTACCGTCATCGCCGCGAAAGCAGCCAGACCCTTCGATGAAATAGCTAAACTCGGCTTGCGCGACGCCGCGACGAAAGCACCCCGGCGTACATTCCCATATCCCAGAAGTGCCTTCCGGGATTTGAAGGGCGCCAGCCGTTCGCACCTGCGCGACCGTGGTGCTCGTCGGTGTCCCAACAGGCGTGTAAGCGCTAAAGGCGCCTTCATCGTCAATGCGCATTAAAACTGGCGACATTACCATCTCCTCACGATTTGTCTTCAAGGCCCGAAGGGGCAAGTCCCGCCAGAACCTTGTCAATAACAGCTGGCTTGACACCGCGCATCTCGGCCCGCTCTTTGCGAATAACAGCGTTTCGCACCAGATTTCCGCCGAGATAACGTAGCGGCTCAGGCGGAAACGCCCTGCACTGGCGGCCAACCAAGGATGAGCGGCTCCATTCGTCATCACGATCAAGCGCCAAACTTGCAAGAATGCGTCCACCCATCCGGCTTGGACCAACGCCGTTACCGCTCCAGCCTATGCCGTAGAAAATGCTTCGATGCCCCTTCAGAGCACCGAAAACAGGCAGGCTGTCGTAAGTCCGATCAATCGGCCCAGACCAGCTGTGACTGACGGCGCGGCCAGCCAAAGTCGGGTAAGTCGAGAGCAAATCCGCTTTGGTGAGATCTATGCTTTTCTGGTCTTCACTGAAGACACCATTGATCTGCGCGCCAAACGAGATCGCGCCTGTGCCTTTACCAAAAGCGATACGCCCATCCCGCGTGGTACGATAATAATCAACCATCAGCTGTGAGTCCGTAATCGATTCACCCCCAACCCAGCCAAGCTCGTCAAGATCAGCGCCAAGCGGTGGCGTCACCACAATTGCACTGTTGACCGGAGTAATCAGTCGGGCAAGTTCGGGTATAGAAGCAGACCATGCATTTGTCGCCAGCACTATCTTTTCGGCTGACACCACACCCCGGTCCGTTTTCAGCTGAAGGGGTGAAGCTGCCTCGATCTGATTAACGGGTGAATTCTCGTGAATAATGACGCCAAGTTCCATCGCAACGCGGCGCATGCCTCGCACCAGTGCTGCGGGCTGTACGGTTGCATTGGACGCTTCGAAAACACCGGACAGATGCTTTGTAGAACCCGTGCGTCGTCTGATCTCGTCGTTCGAGAGGCGTTCAAAAGGCCTGACTCCCAATCGTTCGCACGCCTCAAGGGTTCCATTCCATGAATCGACATGGGCTGGCGTTGTGGCAGTCCAGAGCCATCCCTTCTGCACAAAATGCGCATCGATGTTGTGGGCCTGGCAAAACTCATCAAGTTCGTAGATCGCCTTTTCCGAGCTTTGACCCAGAAAAAGTGCTTCCTGTTCGCTACAGAACGACCTCAGCGTGCCGATTTTCGGCCACCAGGACATGACGAAGCCACCGTTTCTCCCAGACGCGCCACCGCCGCACACGTCCGCTTCCAGAACAACAACACGGCAATCAGGCTCATGTTGCTTGATAGTAATCGCAGTCCACAGACCAACGAAGCCTCCACCGACAATCGCGATATCGGCCCGCTCGTTCCCCTGCAACGGCTCGCAAGGGGCGATAGGATCAATGGATTCCTGCCAGTAGCTTCGTTTAAGCGGCTTTGAGAACCGGAATTTCATAATGATTTCTGCCTTCTCACTCAGATCCGGTCTGGAGGATGGTTTCGGCCGAAGTTTTCCCGTCGCGCGGCACCACAAAGGTGCCGCGCATGCTATTCGCCGGGTTGATACGGTAGCCTAGGCTCTCAAGGCGAGAGTAGCGGCTTCGTCGAGCTTCAGCGTCTTGGGATCGATGATCACACCATAAAGTTCCTTGGCGGCGTCCACGGTGATATACTCATCCAGCACATCTTCCAGCACATCGTTGACTGCGCGCGTCTTGGGGTTGCCCCAACCTCCACCGCCAGTGCTTTCGAACATGAATGTTTCGCCGGCTGCGAATTTATGCGAGGCCAACAGTGGATTATGCCACACACCATCGCCATCGATACCACCAATCACCGCAGCTGAACCGTCAGCTCCTATATGGCTCGCACGTTGCACAACGCTTGGTAGACCGCCAGCTGCGCCTGGACTTCCAGCCAAAGTGCGCGATGTTTCCATGCCAAGTTCGCCGCCGCCAAAGAAGCGCACTTTGAACCGGGCGCCCAATCCGCCGCGATACCGACCCGCGCCTGCTGAATCGCTTCTCAGCTCAAAAGCTTCATAGGCAATCGGGAAGAACAGTTCAGCCGTTTCCGCAGCCATGTTCATGCAGTTGCCCAGCGGATCCATGGTGACGTTCATGCCATCCGAGTAAGGCGTTCCACCCCAGCCGCCTGCCGGAAGATCGGAAAAGACATCCGTCTTGCCCTGACCGTCAGTGCAGCTTGCAACGAACCAGTTCGCATCCGAACAGGTAGACCCGGTCACCCGTTCTGGAATGGCCTTTGCCAAGGCCTGCCAGATTGCACTGGTGATTTTGGATGCCGTTAGCGTGGTACAACCGATAGTCGGCGCTGGCCATTGGGCATTCAGCCAGCAACCTTCTGGAAGCACCACTTCGATCGGGTTGAACAGGCCCTGATTTTGCGGAGCATCAGGCGCCAGGAAGAACTGCAAGGAATAAAGCGCCGCAGACATTGTATTGGCACGGGGAGAGTTGATCGCACCCTGGCAGATTGGGTCGGTTCCCGTGAAATCGACCTTGATCGACGTATCACCAATTTCCAGCTTGACCTTAACCTTCACACGTTGCTGGCTAATGCCATCTGTGTCGGCATAGTCTTCCGCCTCATAGATACCATTGGGGATCGTGCGAATGCTCTCGCGAACCATCTTTTCCGTATAAGCCTGTATTTTCTTCATGGCTTTCTGGACAATTTCAACGCCGTAGCGATCACAGGCGCGCTGCATTTCCTGTTCGGCAGCCAACAGTGCACCGAGATGCGCCTGAATATCGCCCTTGATGAAGTGCGGCGTGCGCGTATTGTTCAGGATAATCGCAATCAGATCTTCGTTGAGTTTTCCCTGCGAGTAAATTTTCAACGGCGGCAGGCGCAAACCCTCAGCAGCAATATGGGTACTGAAAGACTGATCGCCGGCACCGCCGCCGCCCAGATCCATCCAATGACCACGGCTGACCCCATAACCAATCAGTTGCTTTTTGTAGAAGATCGGCTTGGTGAAGGTGATGTCATTGATGTGGGTACCACCACGATACGGGTCGTTTAGAACCAGCACATCGCCTTCGAGAACATTCTCCTTGCCGATGCTATTGACGGCTTCCTCCGCGCTGAACTTCATCGCCGCAAGATGCACCGGACAGTTTGCAGCCTGGCTCAACAATTGCAGGTCGGCGTCGTAGATTGCATTGGAGAAATCAAGCATATCCGCCAGAATTGGCGAGAAGGATGATCGTTGAAGCACGGTCGCCATGCGGTCGCTGGCAAACTCGAAGATGCTGCGCATGACTTCAAAGGTGATCGGATCAATGTCGTTATCGACATCATGTTGAGTGGTTTGGCTATCCATCACTGTCTCCTCCCTCAGATTTCAATGTCGATGACAAGCGAACCTGTCGTGTTGACATGCGCCTGCGTCTTTGGCGGCAGAACCGTACAAGCATGCTCATATTCGATGATTGCCGGACCGGTGATCTCGTGTCGGGCACCCAGCGCTTCACCGTCATAGACGTTGCAACTGGTCCATTCGCCATCGAAATAGACATCGCGTTGGCCTTTGAGAATCTCTTCGCCTGAAGACTGCGCGATTTCGACTGCTGGCGGATCCTCCATCCGGCCAATTGCCGTAACACCGAAGGAAACAAAAGTCGGCGCAAAGTCTTCAGAACTGACGCCAAACTCCTGCTTGTGAACAGCATGGAAATCGTTCTCGATATCAGGTAACTGTTCGACCGTTAGCACCCCTTGCGGCAAGGGTGTTTCCACCTCATAGGACTGCCCGACATAACGCATCTGGGCCGTTCGGATGAGTTCGATATCACTCTTGTTCTGGAAACCCTGATCCAGCAAGGCTTGTGTGGCTTTCGCTTCCAAATCCGCAAAAATGGCATTGATTTTGCCAAGGTCCGCTTCCTTGACCGGCGAATAATAGAACTGCTCAATATCCTGACGCAGATCCATTGCTGTTGCGCCAAATGCCGAGGCCACACCTGCATGTGGCGGAACGATGACCTTTGGAATATTCATCGACTTGGCCACAATACAGGCATGCAACGCACCTGCGCCACCGAAGCTCGCATAGACGAAATCACGCGGATCACGACCACGAGCAACGAGAACTTTTTTGACGGCTTGAGCCATGTATTCGCAACCGATCCGGATCATGCCCTCGGCAGTCGCAAGCGTGGACAGTCCGATCTTCTCCGCAAGTGCGGAAATAGCCTTTTCAGCAGCCACTGCGTCCAGATCAAACTTGCCATTCAGCGTCGGATCGAGACGACCAAGGATCAAATTGGCGTCGGTGATTGTCGGCTGCGTACCGCCCCTGCCATAGCATACCGGCCCCGGCTCGGAACCCGCGCTTTTGGGACCCACGCGCAAGGAACCACCCTGATCAACCCAGCCGATGGAGCCACCACCCGAACCCACGCTGTGGATGTCAAGCATGGGAACGACGATCGGCACTTCCCATTCAAGTTCGTGATCGCGCGTAATCAGACCTTTGCCATTCTCGACGATGGAAACATCGAAGCTCGTACCGCCAACGTCGGTGTGCAAGATGCGCTCAAAGCCGCTCTGCTTGGTAAGATACCCGGCATAGGCCACACCGCCAGCCGGACCGGATTCCAGCATGTCTTCCGGATGCTGGCGTGCTGCACCAGCCGACATGACACCGCCGCTGCTCTTCAGGATCAGGAGTTTTCCACCAAAGCCGTGTTGACCAAGGCGGTTCTCCAGATCGTCCATATATTTGACCATGACCGGCATGCAGGCCGCACGAACGGCAGTCGTTACAAAGCGGCCATGTTCGCGGAAAATCGGACGCGTTTCCGCAGAGAGAACAACATGAATGTCCGGGCAATATTCGAACAGAATATCGCGCATTTGTTCTTCATGCTGCGCATCGACATAGGAGTTGATAAAGCCGATACCAACAGACTGAATGCCCGCCTCTTTAATTCTGGAAGCGACCTCACGCGCCGCGCCGACATCCATCGGACGTTCGGATTCACCGCGAACATTCACGCGCTCCGGGATCGTGTACCGGTACCGCCGCTTAATAACCGGCTTGGGCTTTGTCTGGTAGGGATCGTATAGGTACTGACGATGCTGGCGCCCTATTTCGATCGTATCGCGAAAACCATCGGTCGTGATGAACGCAGCATCGGGATAGCTACGCTCAATCAGCGCGTTGGTCGCAGTCGTTGTGCCATGCATCAGATATGAAATATCCGAAATATCAATCCCGGCCTTTTCAATGGATTCAAGGACTGCGATGGAACGATCCTGCTTTGTTGTCAGGACTTTAGCGGTAACCTGATTGCCGGTCTTTTCCTCCCAGGCAAACAAATCCGTAAAAGTACCGCCAACGTCAATTCCAACCCTCCACATGCAAACCTCCCTTGCATATAAGCTATGTAGATGGGCTATAATTTCGTGAATAGCGATCAACCGTCAATCACATGATGGTTTGATTATGCATCTCCAATTCATATGATCGTATCAATTTAAGCAATCCCCATCCGAAGCAGGCGCCGTAGAGGAATATAGTCAAACCAGACGCTTCAATTGCAAAAAGGGCGGCAATGATTACCGCCCCTTCTCGTTCTGATCAGCTGCGCTGTGAATCGAGCTGCTCTTTGTTCTTTTCGACGTCCTGAGCCTTCATGTAGCTCTCGATCAGAAGCTGGTAGGGAGGGAAAATCTTCGTATAGACATTCGCCCATTCCTGCGCATCGTCGCGATGCCACGTCTTCTGGAGTTCCGACGCCACCGCGGCCGTGTCCATCGGCACGACTCCGGCCTGAACAATGCGTGCCAACGTGATTTCCTGCGCCATCTTGGAATAGGTGCCGGAAGCGTCGACGACAGCGAATACTTTATATCCATCCTGAACCGCGCTGATGGCCGGGAACGCCATGCAAACGCTGGTAATTGTACCTGCGATAATAAGCGTTTTGCGACCGGTCGCCTTAACTGCCTTGACGAACTCGGAATTGTCCCAAGCGTTGATCTCGCCTCGCCTTGCCACATATTGAGCATGGGGCGCGTTCTCATGAATCTCGGGAATCAGCGGGCCATTGGGGCCCTGCGGCACAGATGCCGTCGTGATGACCGGCATCTTCGTCAGCGTCGCCATGCGGGCAAGCGCTGTTGCATGATTACGCAGGACCGGCATTGGCATGTCCGCAACAGTCTGAAACAGACCGCTTTGATGATCGATCAGAAGCATGACTGCATCGTTCGGATCGATTATCGGACGCTCACCATGGAAGTTTGCTGGGCTGCTCATTTCGGTTCTCCTTTTCACTCGTTTGCTGTGTGAACAGCGTTGAATTCATCGTCTGAGAGCAAGATAGGAATGAAACAAACTGGCCTGTAGATCGGATTTCGGGTTAATCTGTCCTGAAAACAGGACAATGAAAGAGCAGCCGTGACCGATCTCAATGATTTGCGCCTATTCGTGAAAGTCGTGGAACTTGGCGGCTTTTCAGCCGCAGCCAGACAACTTGGCCTACCGCGTTCTCGTCTGAGCCGCCGGATCGGCCTGTTGGAAGAAGATCTTCGCGTCCGCCTCATCCAACGAACGACCCGACAGTTCGCAGTGACCGAACTCGGTCAGGAGTTTTATCGCCATTGCCTTGCCATGATGGTGGAGGCCAATGCGGCTCTCGACGTTATTGCCCGCATGCAAGTGGAACCGAAAGGCACGGTGCGTGTGAGCTGCCCAGCCTCTGTGATCTATTTTCAGGTCGGAGAAATGATTGCGCGTTTTATGGCGAAATATCCCAAAGTGAAAGTGGAGCTGGAAAGCACTAATCGACGGGTGGATGTCATCCGCGAGGGCTTCGATCTTGCCATTCGGGTGCGGTTTCCTCCGCTCGACGATAGCGATCTCATCATCCGCAAATTGGCGGACAGCCGCCAACGACTGGTGGCAAGTCCGAAATTTTTCACGGACGGTCACCGACCAGCGCCAGCCGACCTTGCCAATATGCCAAGTCTTGCCTGGGGATCGTCCAAAAACAACTTCGAATGGAACCTACAAGGCCCGAACGGCGCAACGGTTGAAATCCCCTACAAGCCCTCGCTGATCACCGATGACATGGTGGCGTTACGACTGGCCGCCCTTCAAGGTATTGGCGTTTGCCAGTTTCCCACGATGGTGATTGAAGAGGATGTGAAAGCCGGACAACTCGTCGACGTCCTGCCCGGTTGGGCGCCGCGTACCGGCATAATCCACGCCGCTTTTCCGTCACGCCGGGGTCTTCTCCCCTCCGTTCGCGCGCTCCTCGACTTTCTTTCTGATGAGTATACATCGCTTTCCAACAAAGAAAAAAGTCAAGGTTGATCGCCGTTACCCGGACAATTATCCATCTTATGTGCGTCAGAACGAGCGTACTTTACTGTAACAAGCTTTTTCCACCTAAAGAATCATGAGCTAATCTCCGACGAGTGGGACGGAGAGGTGCGAATGTTCAACCTGTCATCTGTAATGCCACACAAGTCTGTCAGTCGGCTGCTGGTCAGTCTGCTTTCTTCTGCGACTTTCTTGTGCACGCTGTCGTTTTCACCGCGTCTAGCTATCGCTCAGCAGGTTTTGGCCGACGGTGTCACCGTCACCGCCTCGGGCACCATTGATACAGGAACGACGGGCGGAACCGATGGCATTGCGCTGCTGTCGCGCAACGGCGGCAATATTCAGAGCTTTTCACCCCTCACGATTACGACTGGCGGCGGCAATGCCATCGGCGCACAGGCCCTGCGGAGTTCTCAAATAAATCTCTACAACGGCACAACAATCCATACGACGGGCAGCGGTGCCGATGGAATCGTCTCCTCTGGCGGTAGCCTTGTCACCGCCGACGGGACTGATATCCAGATCGACAATGTGGGTTACGGCATTATCGCTGGAACTACAGGCCGCATCGAGATGCGTAACAGTACCATCAATGCATTGATCGCGACGGGTGTCGCAGCCTTTTCCGACAGTCAGATTACACTTATCGACAGTATGGTCGAAACAGGAAGCGGCCTCGCGCTTTGGATCGATGCTCCGGGCTCCAGCATAACTGGTACCGGACTGACGGTAATTTCTGGCGCCGAGCGCGGCGCTGTCGTCTTGCAAGGCACTCTTTCACTGACCAACTCGTCTATCGAGAGCAGTCTGACAGGCATTCAAACCGGCACTTCCGCAACCGTCACCTTGACTGACACATCTGTCAGCACGACAGGAGCATCTTCTTCTGGCATCTATCTGAGTGGCAATAGCAACCTGACGATGACCGGCGGTTCGATTTCGACAGTAGGAACCAGCGCGCGCGCGCTTTATGGCGCAGCAGGCAATAACACGGCGCAAATTTCGGGCGCTGAAATAACAGCAGCCAATGCGACAGCTATTCGCGTCTTTGGCGGTACGGCATTTCTCGACCTCGATCTGACCTCGTCGTCCGTCACCGGAAATTCCAATGTTCTCGAAGTAGCCAGTGAAGCGCGTCTCGATTTAACGGCATCCGACTCTCAGCTGACAGGAGCAGCCCAGACAGAAGCCGGCAGCACATCAAACCTGTCCTTGTCCGATAATTCGAAATGGAACGTCACTGGCAACTCGAACATCACTGAACTTACCAACACTGATAGTCTCATTCAGTTCAGCGCGCCCGACGGCAGTACTTACAAGACACTGACTGTCGGCAACTATACCGGCAATGCGGGCCAGATTGGCCTCAATACCTATCTTGATACAGACGGCTCTCCATCCGACAGCCTGATTATTGATGGCGGCACTGCATCCGGTTCGAGCCGGTTGCTGATCGCCAATGCTGGCGGACAAGGGGCGCTTACCACGGGAAACGGCATTCTCGTTGTCGATACGGTTAACGACGGAACGACCAGCGCCGGAGCGTTCCATCTCATCGCACCGGTCGTGGCAGGCCCTTACGAATATTCGCTTTATCGAAGCAGCGTTGACGCTTCTGGCGAAGAGAACTGGTATCTCCGGTCGGAAATCACGCCAGTGCCGCCCACCCCTCCGAATCCTCCGGCCCCACCAAGTCCACCGGTGCCGCCAATCCCGGATCCGACGCCGGATTACCGTCCTGAAGTGTCTCTTTATGCCGCGATCCCTTCGATGGGAGCGATTTATGGCAGGCAGTTGATAGGCTCCTATCATGAGCGCGTCGGCGAAGAGGAACAACTTAAAGGCCGCACGGATATTGGCGCTGACCCGAAGTTCAACGGCTACTGGGTTCGGGGACTGGGTCATTCGGGGCACCGTAACGGCGACACCAATGGCATTTACGATGGCGCGCCCGAATACGACTACCGGTTTGGCGCGATACAGGCCGGGCTCGATTTCTATCGACACGAAGCAGACGGCGTTACCGATCATGCCGGCATGTATCTCGCTTATGGTCACGGACGCATGGATGTGACCCAGAACCGGCTGATCGAAACGCGCGATGCAGGGCGCAATGATTTCGATGCATATTCCGTCGGTGGCTACTGGACGCGTCTTGGAGACAATGGCTGGTATCTCGATGGCGTCCTGCAAGGCACCTGGTACAACATGACAACCAGCTCGAACAGGGCCACGGAGTTTGGCTTTCCCGATCAGGATGTGAAAGGGTTCGGTTTTGCGGCCTCGCTTGAGGGCGGCTATCCCTTTGATCTCGGCAACCAGTGGCAAATCGAACCGCAAGCGCAACTCGTCTGGCAAACCATCAACTTCGATGACTTCAATGATGGCGCCGCCGACATTCGGTACGACGATTTGAATTCTCTGGCCGGACGTATCGGTGCCCGCATATCGCGCACATGGGCCGTTGAGGAAGCGACTACAACCGAGCCAGCGCGTCTGGCGACAGTTTGGGGTCGTGTCAATCTCTGGCACGAATTAGGGTGAAAATACTTAAGTTGTTGTTTTAACGTAATTTTATTGCCATAGCGCCCTAATTGGACGCTGAAGACGTGCCGTTGAA